>DATGIR010000022.1:0-9492 GCA_035295605.1 Fimbriimonadaceae bacterium
CCACTCGGCCCAGCGGTCGTCGATCGGGAGCGGCCGACCGGTCTTCACCGCGTCGATGAACGCCCGCATGTGGAACGGCGGAGCGTCGGCTTCAAGGTAGGCGGACGACTCGGCCACCGAGACACGCGTCGGGAAGCACCGGCGCAGCTTCGCGTAGAGCAAGTTCTCCGCGTCGACGCCGGTCAGGAAGCGCATGAAGCGCCAAGCGGCCCCCGGATTCTTGGTGCAGGAGGCCATCACCAACTGATTGCCCTTGACAAGGGAGGCGCCCGTGACCGGACCGCGCGGAATGGGTGCGACGTCCCAATCGAAGCTCTTGACGACCGAGCGATAGCGCGGCGCCATCCCCATGAAGTCGAAGACCATCCCGATTTTGCCGCCCTCGAATACATAGGCCGAGTTGCCCGTTTCGCTGACGGTTGGTGCGGCGTGGTCCACATTGCGGAGATCGGCCAGGAACTTGAGCGCCGCCACGGCGGGCGGTTCGCCGAGCAGGCACCGCTTGTGGTCGGGGGTCAGCAGGTCGCCGCCGTAGCCCCAAACGATGGGTGCAATTACCGGAACCGTGGTGGGAATGAGGGCGCCAAACGTCTCCGGCTCGGTTGCGGTCGCCGGCTTCGTGAGGGCGATCGCGTAGCGGCGGAACTCATCCCACGTCCAGGCGCCGCGCTTGTAGACCGCGTAAGGATCTTCGAGCCCGGCTCGCCGCATGAGGGTTCGGTTGTAGTAGACGAGGATCCCACCGAACAACACGTTCAGCCCGTACAGCCGGCCCTGGACCGTGCCCTCCTCGATAGTTTGCGGCCAGAAGTCGCTCGAACGAAAGCTCGGGTCGCGGGAGACGAACGGGGTCAGGTCGTTGAAATACTCGCGCTCCTGCAACGCCGGGAAGTCGTAGTGGTCGATTCGGAGCACATCGGGCGCGGTGCCGGTGGCGAGCATGACGATCGCCTTGCTACGATAGGCGCTTCCGGGGACCCGGAGAAGGCTGACGTGGACGTCGGGATTCTCGCGGTTGAAGACGTCGCAGAGCTGCTGCTCGACGCCGAGCTGCTGGGGGTTGCCCCAGGCCATGTAGCGGATTTCGGTCTTGCCGGGGTGGGAGGGCGATCCGCAGCCCGTGAGAGCAAGGAAGCAGAGGGCGAGTAAGCGAGTCCGGGCCCGGCTCGCTGAGCCGCGCCCGAGCGCCCGTTTACGGCAAGGTGACGTACGCGGCATCGGTGTACCGGTTCGCGGCGTTCCACATGAGGAAGTCGTCGTAGCCGCTGTCGTGGGCGGCCTTGATCTCCGCTTGGATCTCGGTCACCCCGTAGTGCACGAGGGGCTGGCCGGGCTCCCGTAGCGAGAAGTCTTGAAGCCACGGGCGAATTGCCGTCTTGGGGAGGCGCTTCTTGTAGTCGGCGAGCGACTTTGAAAGGATTTGGTAGGGCTCGGCGACCGGATACTTGATGCCGTATTCACCGGCTGCGAAGTGGCTGGGATAGACCATCGGGCTGATCACGTCGAACGGCTTTGCCACCTTTTCGAGCTCCTGGCCGATGCCCTCATCGCCCTTGGTGCTGGAGATGATGCCGAAGATGTCGGCCGAAACCACCGCATGGCGAGCCCGCACGCGCTGGCTGATGAAGTCGGCGAACGAAGCGATCACATCTTCGGGCTTCGCTTTCGCGTCGGGGTACTTCTTCTGGCCGGGGAAGCGTTGGGTTCGCGATTTGCCCTCGCTTGGAAATCTGACGTAGTCGAGCTGGATCTCGGGGAAACCGATGTCGAGGGCGTAGTCGACGGTCGCCGCGATGTAATCCCAGTTGTCCTTGTTGTAGGGATCGAGCCAGGAGTGACCGCTCCGGTCGCGCCACACCTTTCCGCCGGCAACCTGCACCGCGCGTCCCGGGAACTTCTTTGGCACCATGTTGTCCCGGAAGCAGGCCACGCGTGCGATCGGATACACCTTGTGTTCGGCAAGCTCCCTCATGAGCTTGGGCGCATCGGTCACAGCGATGTCGTTGGCCTTGGCCGCTGTCGCGAGCTTGATGCCGGTTTTGAAGTACATCTCGCCGGTATCGCGCACATCGATCACCACCGAGTTCAGCTGTGTGTTCTTGAGCATCGCGTACACAGCCGCGCGCTTCTTCTTGGAGCCGGCAGACCAGGCGGTGAGATAGATGCCGCGCACGTGGTCGGGCTTATCGAAGTGGGGCGGGGCAGCCACTACGGGCTTCGCTGGGCCGGCGTCGGCGGGTGGCGCCTTAGGCGGCGCAGGGGTGGGATTGGTCGGGGCCGTTTGTTGGAGGGAATGGGAACATCCCGCCAAAAGGAGCAGGGTGATCGCGGTGAGGATCGGGGCGCGGCGCGCAAAATGAGCCAGATGCGGCATTGTCGTTGGGCCATTGTACTGGCGCTTGGTATCAGCTTGGCAGGGTGTCACCAGGATTCGCTCCCACCACCCACCCCCAACCGCCCGCCCGCGATTCCGACGGTGAAGACGCCCGAGGCAGTTCCGGCCCCGCTAACTCGGGTTTCTGACCGGCCGGGAAACCAGAACGGCAAGGTTTTTGTGGCGATGTACCACCACCTCGGAGAGCGGAAGGATGCCATGTTTCGGACGGTGAGCGAGTTCACGGGCGACCTCGAGCGAATGGATCGACTCGGGTTTCGGCCGGTGACGGTGTCCGAGTACTTGACGGGAAAGATGGGGCTGGCGCCCGGCGCCTCGCCCGTGGTGATGACGTTCGACGATGCGAACCCGGACCAGGTTCGGTTACTCGATGACGGCTCGGTCGACCCGACGTGCATGCTCGGGCTTTGGCAGGCCTTCGCCAAGAGCCATCCCGAGTTTCCCGTTCACGCCACGTTCTTTATCCTCCCGAACAGCCTGTTCGGGCAGCCGAAGTGGCGGGCGAAGAAGATCGAACTACTCCGAAGCCTCGGGTGCGAGCTGGCAAACCACACGATCAGCCACCCGATCCTCCGCAAGCTTCCGGATGCGAAGGTGAAGCAGGAGATCGGAGAGTGCGCGGAGGCTTTGACGAAGCTGGGACAGCCCTTGCCGACCTCGCTGGCACTTCCGTTCGGGAGCACGCCGCGCAACAAGTCCCTGCTCCATGGCTTCGAATGGAACGGAAAGCAGGTGGAGTTGACGGGCGTGTTTCTGGTCGGCAGCAACCCGGCCCCATCGACAACGGACCCGAGGTTCGACAAATACGCGGTCCCCCGGATCCAGGCGAACGAGGGCGAATACGGCCTGACCTACTGGCTCAACCAATACGAGCAGGGCCGGGTCAAGGTATACGTTCAGCCCTAGCGAGGATTACGGCTTTGTTTTGTCCCCGGTCCGGCCGGATTTGACGGCACGCTGGTACTCCTCCATCCAAGCTTGCATGGCTTCGTCGTGCTCCTTCTGGAGGTCGGGAGGAAGCGTGGTCAGGGTGAATTGCTTCGCGTCGGCAAAACTGGGGACCATAAAGTCGGCGGAGCGAAACACACCCGGGCCCACATTGATTTTGAAGTGATACGTCCGGTGGGTACCTACCTGCACGCGGCGGTAGTTGGTCGGGTCCGAGGGTGGCGTCCGACCCTGAGACCGGGGGTTATCGTCGTCGAATCCGCCCCAGCCGTTCTGGCGCTCCTGGGCATTGTTGATGACCTGCTGCACCGAGATTCCGGACATGTCGGAGAGCTGATCGCGGTTGAGAAAGCCGATTTTGGCCGGTCGAATCACGGACTGGTCGGAGGTGTCCAGTTCCAGAGTCGCCTGCGGCGGGCAAGCGATCGGAAGGAACTCGGTGGGCTCGCTTCGGTAGTCGTCCCCTTGAGGGGAGAATGAGCCGGGCGGGACCTGCGGTTCCACCTGTTCGGCCGGCACCTCGACGTCGAGGGAAGCCTCGCCGCCCCATGAGTTCATGTTGCCCGGCCCCAGGTACACAAGCTCCTCCAGCGACGCGGCGGCGGCCGTGCCGAGGCTCCCGGCGACCACCTTCTGGTGTTGCGCCAACATCTGGCGCTGAAGCGGATCGATGTTTGCGAAGAGGCGGAGCATGCGCCAACTCTCCTCCTGATCCAACGTCTCGAGCATGGGGCAGACGGCGACCATCCACGAACCGAGGATGCCCTCCTCGCCGTAGCCGGCGTAGCCGTTGCGGGCCAGGTCGAGGAGGCCATCCAACGTCATGTCGGTAACCCCATCGAACTCCTTCGAAAGGCCGGCGAGCCGCTCCCGGTTGAGCGGTTCAGCTTCAAACGCGGTGGGTGCAACCGTGAGCCAGCCGCCGGAGTTATCACTCGCAAGGTAGGTGTTACTGGAGAGCCGCTGGAACACTTCCGCCGGCGTAGAGGAATCCAGCATGTACGACGTGCACCACTCGAAGAACCGGTCGGGCAGGCACGCCACCAACTGAAGGCCCTTTGCGGTCGCGGCGCCCGAGAGCAGCTCGGCAGGGTAGGAGAGCGGATCGAACTGCTCAGGATGGCGCAGGCGCGCTCTAACAAGGGCCATCACGTCGGCGCCGACCGGGCGGGAATCGCTGTTGTCCGGCCAGAGGACCATCATGAACTGTCGCGTGGCCGGCTGCAGTTTGATGGGCGGCTCCGCTGGGCTCTCGGCTGCTTTGTCTGGCGCGGCATCACCACCGCCTACTACGCCGCTGCCGTCTGACGACCAGTTCCAGTCAGTGACGTTGCGCTGTCGATGCGCCAACACGTGTCCGTTCGCGTCGTAGCAGATGAGCTGGCACGAACACTGCCAGGAGTCCACGTCGCTTCCGGCGCTCACGACGAAGTCGATCTTGGAGACCGGCTTGTCGATCTTCCCCTCCGATGCCGGGAAGAACTGGTCCATATTCAACGGAACTTCGACGCCCTGCTGCTTGAGAATCTCTCGCAGCCGGGCTTTCGCCTTATCGGCCTGCGCGTTGTAGCGCTGCACGAAGCTCGCAACCGAGTCGCCGATGTCGCCGGGGATCGGCCGCTGGCGCTGCGTTGGATGTGAGCTGAAGACGATGCGGCCCTTGCTCGATGCCTCAGCAAAAGTGCTTGCACCGATGGCAGTGAGGAGCTCGTAGAAGATCGGATCCGAGGAGTCGGATCCGAACATAGAGAAGTCGAAATCATCGAGAAGCTGGGCCGGCCCCCCGTTTCGTTGAATATCTGCCCGCATTTTCGCCGCGACCTTGGCCTGAGCGGAGGGTGAGATCGAATCGATCACCTTTTGAATCCCGGGAACGCGGCGCTGCGCGCCGCGTTGCGCGAGCTGATTCCGAGCGCCGGCGTCGGGGGTGAGATAGAGGCCGTCGGAGGTCTGCTTCCAGACCGAAGCGGTCGCCTGAGCGATATGCCGAAGCAACTCGGTCGGGTCGGCGTTGTGGACGGCGAGGCAAAGCACCTCGTTCTCGATCGCCTTCGAGGCCTTGAGGGGTTTGCCCATCGCCTGGGCGAGTTGAGGCATCAGCCGCTTGAGGGGGGCGGCGGGCGCCTCGAACGTTACGGTCGCCGGGGTTTGGGCGGCGACGACTCCCAAGGCAAGAAGCTGGGCAATGAGCATCGAGAACTTCCGCGTTTAGTTTACGACCCCCAGCCGGTAACCTCGCCAAAATGTCAGCAAGGGTTAAGGTGATCGACTCCCACACGGAGGGTGAGCCGACCCGACTCGTGCTGACGGGCGGGCCGACGCTGCGGGGCCGGACGGTCGCCGAGCAGGCAGCAGACCTCGCCAACAGCTATCACGATTTCCGAATGGGCCTCCTCCTCGAACCGAGGGGCTCGGACGTATGGGTCGGAGCGCTATTGGTCCCGCCGACGGTCGAGGACGCCTCGATCGGGGTGATCTTCTTCAACAACGTCGGGGTGCTCGGGATGTGCGGGCACGGAACGATGGGGGTGGTGGCATCGCTAGCCGACCTCGGACGGCTCCAGGTCGGCGAGCACGTGATCGACACGCCAGTCGGGCCTGTGTCGGCGACGCTCCGTCCGGACGGAGCGGTTACGGTGCTCAACGTGCGGAGTTACCGGCTTTCGAAGTCGGTGCAGGTTGCGGTTCCCGGGTACGGCACCGTGGTCGGGGACATCGCCTACGGCGGGAACTGGTTCTTTTTGGTCGGCAATCCGCACGTGGCCATCGACCCGGAGCGGTTGAGCGACCTCACGGTGTACGCGACGGCGATCAAGAACGCGCTGCGGTCGGCCGGCATCACCGGGGCGGGCGGGGCGGAAATCGACCACATCGAGCTCTTCGGGCGGCCGAAGCGAGCCGACGCGGACTCAAAGAACTTCGTGCTGTGCCCGGGAAACGCCTACGACCGCTCGCCGTGCGGCACCGGAACGAGCGCCAAGCTCGCGTGCCTGGCGGCGGACGGAGCGCTGCCGCCAGGCCAGGTTTGGCGGCAGGAGAGCATCATCGGCACCAAGTTCGAGGGAACGTACACGCAGGACGGCGACGGGGTGCTTCCCCACATCACTGGGCGGGCGTATATCACGGCGGAATCGACCTTGCTGTTCGACCCGAGCGACCCGTTTCGGGCCGGGATTCCGGTTTAGCCCTGACCGATGCGCTTGAGGTACTCGCTCGACGCGCCGCCCTCGCTGGTCTGGGTGATGCCGTAGGCCCGAATCTTGGCCGCGACTTTGGCGGCCAGGGTCGTGAACTCTTCCGTGCCCGGTTTCATCCGGGCGAGCTGGACGTACTCCAAGGCGAGCCGCGCCCTGGCGACCTCGCCGGCGGCGGGGGTGCCGGCGGTCGCCGCTTCCGCTTGGTCAAAGAGCTTGGCGCCTTCGTTGAGGACCGCGCCTGAGAGATAGCCGATGGTCGGCGGGTCGTAGATCGTGGCGGTGGCGCCCTTACGAGCGGCGGCATGTTCCAGGTCGAGCCACTGCAAAATGAAGGGCGCGCCGGCGCCGTAGACGCCACGGCAGTAGCCTTCGACGATCGCTCGGCCCGATTGATCGGGATTCCAGAGCAGCTTGCCGATTAAATAGGACTTGAGCTCGGCCATCTCGCCGCCGCCTCCGCCGGCGTAATCCCCCTCGTAGAACACGCCGACCACCCCCGACTGGCTAAAGAGCTTGATGTCGGCCGGGATCTCGTCGAGGTCCGGCAACGGCTGCAGGTAGTTGGCGAAGTCCGTGCAGTACTCCCAAATGTAGAGCTGGCTGGTGATGCGGTGCCACTCTTTCAGATTCGCGTAGGGCTTGGCGTTCTTTGGCGAGTCGGCGAGACCGTGAGCGAAGTCGGAATCGATGGGGGCGATGCGGACCCGCACGTTCGGGAGCGGACGGGAGAGCTTCGGTGGCTTCTCGGTCCACTGGTAGGCAAGGGTATCGATCAGCACTTTGGGGTGGTTCCTCGCAACGTCGGCGGCAATCGCGTTCACGAAGCGGAGGAAGAGCCCGGATGATGCCCCTTCCTCGGCATTGATCGCCTTGGTTTCCGGAGACTCACTCTCTTCCCAGTTGTCGTTTTGGCTGACGGAGAAGATGGTCGCGTCCGGGTTCTCCTCAATCCATCGCTCGACGGTGGCTTTGGCGATGCGCAGAACTTCCGGGCTGGTGAGCTCGAGCTGATCCGGCGTTCGTTTGCCGTTGCGGAGAGCGTAATACTCCGGATGCTCGGCGAAGTACTTGTCGGGCGGCACTAGCTCGGCGGCAGTGTGGACGAAGCGGCCATACACAACTCGCCCGCCCATCTCCTTCGTGAGCTGCATGGAAGCGCCGTTCATGCGGTTGTGGGCCGCCCACGGACCGTCGAAGGCCTCCCAGAACGAAACTTCGCGATATTCGAACGCCGGCTTTTCGTGGAGGTGGATCACCGGCACCACGACGGTCGCCCGATGCGGAATCTCGGCAACCCTCCGATTGAACCAGTGGCAGCCGAGCACCTCCTCCAGGAGGGCGAAGCAGCCGTACATGGCCCCGCGAAGGGCGCCGCCTCGAATCGAGACGGTCTTGCCGTCGCACTTGAGATCGAACTCTTCGGGGCCAAGTTTGGGATCGGCCCGCAGCACGACCTTGACTGGCGCCGTTCCCCCCACCGGCAGGGTTCCGCGTGACATCGCTTGAAGGGTCTCCCCGAGTTGATCGGCCCCGTACCGGAGCGACGGGCTGGCGTTCGCGGGAAGGTCGATGACGGCGGTCGCAACCCCGTCTTTGACCAGTACGGCGCCTTGGGCAGCGACGAGCAAGGGAACGAATGGAAGCATGTCTCCCGTTATATCCGGTGGATGCACGCGCGAAAGGGCGGCTGAGTCTGCAAAGGTTCAGGTTCAAATCTCGCGCGAACCCATTTTATTTGCGTTAAGAATCGCAATAACTCGGCACCAGATCGGCGTCTCAAGCGACACACTGGAGCCATCTAACTCGTGGGAGGCGAATACGAGTGTCTAGTACAACCGATCTCAAAGTAGCTCCATGCAGTGAGGTCATCGAGCGAGAACTGGAGCGGGCACGGGTCGAGCTGAGGCCGATTTCGCGCCGCGCGTTGCGTGAAGTGCTCATCAAAGAGCTTCGCCTGCCTGCCAAGGATGCGGAGATCGCAGTGGATAGCTACTGTGAGGAGCGGGCGCCGTACACACCGGACTATTTGAGCAACGAGTTCCTGCTGCCCTACATCAAGCTCGCGGGGCTGGTGTTCGGCATCGTGGCCCTCGGGCTCATCGCCTGGGGCGCGGACCTGTGGGAGCGGCACATGCCCAATAGCTGGCCCTTCTTCGTGGCGGGGGCGATCCTGTTCACACTCTCCGCGATCGGCCTGCTCAAGGCGCTCCGGTACGAGCGCGAAGGCATGCGCTAAGGGCTCGCAGCGATTTGGCGCGCGGGTAGCTTAGGGCATGACCCCTCGCGTCCGCGAAATCCTGAGTTGGTACGGCGCCGAAAACCCCGGCGTCCTGACCAACCTTAGCCGGCTGCTCAACCACGGCGCCTTGTCGGGCACGGGGCGGCTCGTGATCCTGCCAGTCGATCAAGGCTTCGAGCACGGTCCGACGCGCTCGTTCGGGCCGAACCCGGCCGGATACGACCCGCGATACCACTTCGAGTTGGCGATAGAGGCCGGCTGCAACGCCTACGCGGCGCCCCTCGGCTCGCTCGAGGCGGGCGTGCGGGAGTTTGCAGGCGAGATCCCACTGATCCTCAAGGCGAGCAACCACGACCTCACGATGGACGAGCGCGATCCCACCCAGGCTTTCACGGCCGGCGTGGAGGATGCGATCCGGCTCGGGTGCGTGGGCCTCGGCTTCACGATCTATCCGGCGTCGTCCGGGCGGCTGGAGTTCTACGAGAAGCTGCGCGAGCGGATCGAGGAGGCGAAGCGATACGGACTGGTCGTGGTGCTGTGGTCCTATCCGCGGGGCTCAGGGATCAGCAAGGAGGGCGAGACCGCCATCGACGTCTGCGCCTACGCGGCACAGATCGCATGCCTGCTCGGGGCCCATATCGTGAAGGTCAAACTGCCCAGCGCGCATATCGAGTTCCCGGCGATCAAGAAGGTGATAGACGAGACGAAGATTC
>DATGIR010000023.1:0-3745 GCA_035295605.1 Fimbriimonadaceae bacterium
CTGGCTGATGTTCATCAGCTTCGTTTTGGGGGTGATCGCAGCCTCGATCGCGCGTGTGAGGTCGTTCAGCGACTTGGAAATGGCGGGCACGTGGACCTGCACCATCTTGATGCGGTCGCGGCGTTCCCGAGCCTGCACCGACGTGATCATGCGCGGGTAGTCGAGCGTGGTGATGATGAACTCGTCACCCGGCTGTAGGTCGTGGCCGAGGATGAGGATCTCGAGCGACTCGCTGGCGTTTCGGGTGATCGCCATCTCCTCGCGATCGCACTTGAAGAGGCGGGCGAGGCGGGTCCGAACATTCTCTACCTCGGGCTCGAGGATGCGCCACATGTAGTCGCTCGGGCCCTGGTTGCTGAAATCGAGTTGCCGCTTGAGCGCCTCGTGAACGATGCGCGGGGCAGGCGAGCAGCCGCCGTTGTTGAAGTTGACGATGTTGCGGTCGAGGGTGAAGGCCTCGGTGACCTGGGACCAGAAGTCTTCATCCTCAGGCGTACCCGCACTCGAGCCCCGCAATCCGGCGACCGCGGTTGAGACGAGATCGAGGCTCTCGTTCTTGAACCCGATACGGAAAACGGGTGGCGCAAGGGCGGCTCCGAGGGAGCCGGTGAGCAGGCGGCGGCGGGAAAGCATCCGGCTCATTATGCGCCCGTGACACGCCGCGCCCCCGCCGCGACAAAACCGGCGTCTCCGCGTTACAAGCACCGCCCCGCCCGAGCACCGCCGATAGGTCCCCGCATACTCTCCCCCGTTTAACCCCCACATGCGACCGCAACACCTATCCGCCATATGCCTTGCAATCGCCATGAGCGGCCTTGCCGGAGCGCAATCCAAGTTCGACGTTTCGGTTTCGGGCGTGAACTTCGCGAGCGACGAGTCCAACTCGTATCTGAGCTACGCGCTTCGGTACGCGGTGACGCCAACTTTGGACGCCGCCTTCCGCGGCACGGACGGAAAGCGGCAGACGCTGGCCCGAGTCGCCTTCAGCATTAACCACGGCGGGGACGACCGGGAGCTGTTCTTCGCCTACCGACCGACGGCCTGGCCGAAGTTTGATATTGGAGTGGGGGCGGCGGTGCCAAACACCCCGGAGCGGAACAATCCGCTGGTAGGCACGTTCGACGCCGGCTGGACCGAGAGCTGCAGGACGGACAACTCGGTCCGATTCGGAGTGAAGGGGATCGCGGCCAGGAACCCCATCGCCGCGCTCACCTCCCGAGGCACGTTCGCGCTACCAAACAGCTCGATCGACCTCATCGGCGATATCGCGGTTCCCTTCACCGGAAACAACACGCGCAGCACATCCGACGGCACCGCGCAACGCGCGATCCTGGTCGGCGTCGGCCTGCAGATCGGGGCACGCAACCGGGATGCCGGGTGGCACGCCAGCGTGCGGCTGACGAACGAGTTGGGAGAGACGACCGGCATGAGCCTGACCCCATCGCTGGGCAGCCGCTACGGGTTCGTGGTTTCGGTCGGGGTCCGGTTCTGAGGTTATTGAAATGAGAGTCCAAGCCCTTTGTGCCATCTTCGCCGTTGCGGCCGCGGTCCTGATCGGATGCGGCGGGAGCACGACCTACGCGCCTTCGAGCGTGCTGAACAACCCCAACACGAGCACCACGGGAACGTCGACAGGCTCGACCGGAACCACCGGAACGAGCACAACCGGGACCACCGGAACGACTGGAACCACGGGCACGACCGGGACCACCGGCACGACGGGAACGCCGATGGGCACCAGTTCGGCGGCGGCTCTCAACGATTCCAATTTCGCGGTTGGGACCGCCAACAACGGCACGAACGACCATGCGGTGCTGTATCTGGTCGGCTCCAACACGGCGCCGAGCTCCTACACGGTAAAGGACATCGGGGGCCTCATGGCCGGCGCCGGCGCGGTCGTCAACGGCATCAACGTAAGCGGCAACTGCACCGGCTGGTCCTCGCCTACCGGCCTCGCGACTCACCCGTTTTTCTACAACTTTGCGACGGGGACGATGACCGACTGCGGCGCGATACCGAGCTATCCGGCCGGTAACGGGCGCGCGATCAACGACAACAACGAGGTCGCAGGCGACGCCGCGCTCGGATCGAACGGGCGCGGGTTTCACTGGGACGCGGTGCATGGGATCGAGCAGGTTCTCGATCCGATTTCGGGCACCATGTCGGGCTGCTACGGCATCAGTCCCACGGGAATCATGGTCGGGCTCTACAGCGACGGCCTCTCCTTCTATCTGACGTGGAGCAGCGTTCGCGGCGGCCCGCCCGTCGACCTTTCGCCGTACGCGTTGGGATTTCCTCACGGTATGAACGCCGCGGGGCAAATCGTGGGAGACACCGGCGGCGCCTGGATCCTGAACTACAACACCCATGCGGTCACGAGCTTGCCTTCGACTGGGCCCACCACCTGCGTCGCCATCAATGCGAGCGGGGTCTGCGTTGGATCCGACTCCTTCGCCGGCAACGTACATGCCGCGATGTGGAAGAACGGGGTGAAGTCGGACCTCGGCGCCCGCGGCCAGACGACGGTGGTCGATCTGAACAATCTGATCCCGGCGGGATCGCTCGGCGCGGGCGACTACCTGACGGCGGCGACCGGCATCAATGCGAGCGGCCAAATCTGCTGCAACACGAAACACGGGCACGGTATCGTGCTGACCCCGGTCCTGGGGCCAGCGCCGCACGCTCGACGCCGGTGAGCCGCTCATCCTATAATGGCTGCGATGAAAGGTGTCATCGCAGCCGTTTTGCTTTTGACGTTGGCCGCAACTGTGCCCGCCCAAAACTTGGGAGCGCTCCGCCAGAAGGTCAAAGCCGACAAGGAGAAGGTCGCCGCAGACAAGACGACGATTCAGCAGGACGATCGCTCGATAAGAGCGGCTCGCGAGAAGCTGATCGCAGACCGGGCGACGTTGAAGGCTGACCGCGAGCAATTGGCCAAGGACAAAGCCGCAGGCAACGCCCGGGCCGTGAAGGCCGACGAAGCGAAGCTAAAGGCGGACACGAAGCAGCTTCGAGACGACCGTGAATCCGATCGAAAGGTTCGACGAGACCTTCGCGAGGCGAGGCGGGTACTCCGGGAGGACGAGCGCGTCCTCCGGCGCGACGAAGCGGAGCTCCGGCGGCTGGAACACAAGCCGCCGGCCAAGCGCTAGCCGGCCACGCGCTCGTAGACGGCGTCGACGGCCCAGTCGGCATCGCCGTCCGGGGTGACGTTGTCCATCTTGAGGGTCAGCTTTTCGCCCTCGAGGGCGAAGTCGACGGTCCAGCCCCACACCTCGTCGCCGGCGCCGTAGCTACCCCTGGTCTTCAGCTCGGTGTCACCGGTTTGGGCGCCGGCGAGGTGCATCACGCCACCGCTCATGTGCCAGGTATCCACCCAGCCGATTTCGACCGCCTTGGTCTTGGCGTCGCCGCAAAGCAGGAAGCGGCCGTGCTGGGGCTCGCCCTCGTCGGCCCAGTCGCAAAGGACGGTGGCGAACGTGTTGGACGGGTCGGGGTCAATGAACAGCGTGGAGTCGGATTCGGTTACTTGCCTCTCCGGCGGCAGCCAGACTTGGTGCAGCTTCGACTTCCCTTTCCAGGTTCCCTTGGCGGCGACGATGAAATCTGGGACGGACATGAGAGAGAGTTTATATGGAGGGGCATTGCACGTGCATAATGCTTTCGTATGCGGACTATCCTCGCGGCCGCGACGACGTTCATCTCCTTAACGCTTTGCGGCTGCGGAGGATCGGGCGCCACCGAC
>DATGIR010000024.1:0-4609 GCA_035295605.1 Fimbriimonadaceae bacterium
GGCGAGCTGATGTTCGAGGCGACGCCGCGACCGCTTCTTAGCGCCCTGGCGGGTTTCACCCGCTTGATCGTATTCGACAAGCGGGGGACCGGGCTTTCCGACCGGGACGTGGGCTACCCGACCCTCGAGGCCCGGATGGACGATATGCGCGCGGTGCTCGACGCGGCGAGCAGCGAGAAGGCGGCCATCTTCGGCGTTTCGGAAGGCGGTTCGATGAGCATCCTATTCGCGGCCGCCCACCACGACCGAACCCACAGCCTCATGACGTTCGGCGCGTTCGCGTGCCGCGTCCGGTCCGAGGATTATCCGTGGGCGCCGACACCGGAGGAACGGAACGCGTGGATCGACTCCATCGAAGGGTCGTTTTCCGGCGAGATGGACATCGCCGCGATCGCGCCGAGCATCGCCCACGATGAGGAGGCCAAGTCCGCCCTCGCGCGCTACTTTAGGATGAGCGCATCTCCCAGCATGGCGGCCGAGCTAGGCAGGCTGAACACCCTCATCGACGTACGCTCCATCCTTCCCGCGGTGCGGGTTCCCACCCTCGTCATGCACCGGGAGGGGGACCGGGACTCCCGTGTGGAAGAGGGCGAGTTCATCGCCGCCCGCATTCCGGATGCCAAGTTCGTGCGCCTCCCGGGCGAAGACCACCTGCCGTTTGTGGGCGACTGGGAGCGGGTCGCGGAGACGATTCGGACGTTTTTGAAGGGCGCGGAGCCGCCCAGGTTCCTCGAGCGCGTGCTGACGACGATCCTTTTCACCGATATCGTCGGCTCGACCTCGGCGGCCGCCAAATTGGGCGACGCGCGCTGGCGCCAGTTGTTGGGGGAGCATGACCGGATTTCGGGTGAGCAGGTCCGGCGGTTCAACGGCCGCCTCGTGAAGCTGACCGGCGACGGGCTGCTGGCTACGTTCGACGGCCCGGCCCGGGCGCTGCTCTGCGCGAACGCGCTGCAGAAGGAGCTGAGCTCGATTGGGATTCAACTGCGGGCGGGGGTCCACACGGGCGAAGTCGAGCTGCGGGGCGACGACATCGGCGGGATCGCGGTCCACATCGCGGCGCGGATCATGAGTGAGGCGGGCGCAGGGGAGATCTACGCCTCGCGGGTGCTGCGGGACATCTGCGTGGGCTCGGGAATCGAGTTCGAGCCCCTGGGCACCGCGCAATTGAAGGGGATCGACGAGCCGGTGCTGCTGTTGCGCGCGGAGGTGGTGGGGACCGGACCCTGAGCAGTTGAACCGGCGGCGGGCTTAGTTCCTCTCCAGCTCTTGCCGCGTGGCGATGGGGACGTAGCCGACTTCCAAACCCTTGGGGGGCTTCACGATGAGGGCCGGGTCAATGGCCGCCAGCTTCCCGAGCTTGGGCGGGGCGAGGTAGTCGCGGTTCTTCGGCCACGCGCGGTGAAGCTTCTCGACCTTCGCCTGCATGCGCTCCCGCTCGGCAGGCGTCAGGTCCGCGTTCTGCAGCGCGGGCTGGTCCGCGAAGCGGTACCAGTAGTAGGTCACGACGGTGCCGTCGCCGAGATGCGCCTTGAACGGGCCGGCAGCGGGACCGGGCCGTTTCCAGCTACTGTTGGGGGCGTTCGGCGTGGTGTACGGCTCCTGCGGCGCTTCCACCGGCCGATCCCACTCGATCCCCTGGAGGCCCGTCTCGGGCGGGACCT
Organism: Fimbriimonadaceae bacterium; assembly: GCA_035295605.1. GTDB lineage: Bacteria > Armatimonadota > Fimbriimonadia > Fimbriimonadales > Fimbriimonadaceae > DAIDHV01. The sequence continues at coordinate 1,665 of DATGIR010000024.1, forward strand.
GATCCGCCGGAATCGGCGCCCACTTAGCCTTGGTCTTGCCCTCGCCCTTCTCCAACCGGAAGTATTCGGGCAGGGTGACGAGCTCGCCGCCTCGGAACTCGGTCTTCGCCGTGCCGGCGTAATCCCACCGGTAGCCGTACGTGTGGGCATCGAGCACCAGCGGCTTGGCGAACGACTTCCAGTCGAGCGGAACCTTGGTCTCGGCGCCGTTGGCGCCCTGGGTGCGGAACTCCCACGTCTCGTATCCGCCCGGGTTGAAGCTGCGCATGTGGGCGCCCTGCGGCTTCACGGCGCCGGTGCTGGGCGCGCCGCCGGCGAACCAGGCCTGGACCGAATCCCACAGCGCGGTGCGGTCGTAGGCGGTGTCCTGGTGCACCAGCACGGAGTCGCCGTACGCGTCGCGCGGGAACATCGTGGGGGCGATTCGGGCGTAGGAGTCGCCCTTGGAGTCGGTCGCGATGCGGCACGGGATGTACTGAGTTTCCATCTGCACCGCGCGATTGGGGTCGACGGGGCGGGAATCGAGCAGTTGCCCGGCGAGCTGCGGCTGCTTAAGGAGGGAGTGCGACCAGAAGTAGGGAAGGAAGCACGCCACCGGCCCCTTGAAGTTGCGGGTGTTCAGGAAGAGGGTCCAGCCCTGGCCGCCGGTGGGCAGCGGTTTTCCGTTCGTGGTCGGCTTGGCCTCGCAGAGCGGCAGATTGAGGTAGCCGTAGCCGAAGAGCTCGCCGCAGGTGCCTTGCTTGAGGTTCAGGCCGTCCAGCGGAAACAGCAGCCACGGGCTGATTTGGGCGACGCCGTAGAGGCCGCGGGGCTCCTCCCACGTACCCGCGCCGTGCCCGGGTCCGTTGGCGATCTCGGTGAAGTTCGGGGCGACGCCGCCCATGATGAACTTCGGAGTTTCGGTGGGGAATCGGGTGTCGGTCCACCAGCCGAGCCCACCCTCGACGTCGGAATACATGTCCTTGGGGGCGTGGTCGTCGTATTGGGCGAACATCCAAGTGCCGGGCAGGCCGGTTTGAAACCGGTGCCCGGGGTAGGCGCGAAGCAGCGGCCAGGCGGCCACGTACATGGAGTATCCGGCGTTGTAGGAGGGCGGTACCCGCTCACCGATCGGGACGATGAGGTAGCCGGCGACGTACTCGTTCTGGGCGGCGCCGGCGCCAACGCCGAGCAGCGCGACCGAAAGAGCGAGCGCCAGATGCGGCGCGCGTAGCTTCTGCACACATCCATTGTGGTGGGGCGAACGCTATACTCGCACCGACATGATTTCGACGTCCCTTGCGCTTCTGGCGGCTGCGGGATTTTGGCCGGTGGCCCCCGCGCAACGGCCCACCCCGCGCCCGATCGTTCTGCACGCCGCCCGGCTGCTGGAGGTCGAGACCGGGCGGATGCTTTCGCCGGGGGAAATCCTCGTCGAAGGGGAGCGCATCGCCGCGGTGGGGCCCTCGGTGGATCACCCGGCGGGGGCGGAAGTTCTCGACCTCGGCGATACCACGCTGCTGCCCGGACTGATCGACGCCCACGTCCACCTGTTCCTGCACCCCGGCGCCGAAGACCTGCAGACCGTGGAGGAGTCGGTGCCCCAGCGGACGATTCTGGCGAGTCTGGCGGCGAAAGCCGACCTCATGGCCGGGTTCACCGCGGAGCGCGACATGGGCACGGAGGGCGCCGGCTCGGCCGACACCGCGGTGCGGAACGCCATCGACTCGGGGCTGATCCCCGGTCCGCGGCTCCGCATTTGCGGCAACGCGATCGACATTCTCGGCGGCCACGAGGACGCCAACCGGTTCAATCCGGAGCAGCACGTCCTTTCCAACGCGACGTACGCCAACTCGGTCGATGAGATCGTCGCCGCGATACGCCAGCAGCACAAGGAGGGCTCGGACTTCGTGAAGATGTACGAAACCGGGTCCGACCGGATGCGGGACGGCGTGCTGCACACGCCCTACCAGTACACCGCCGAGCAACTGCGGGCGGCGGTGGCCGAGGCGGCCCGGTTCGGGGGCAAGGTAGCGGTGCACGCGATGGGCGAGCCGGGAACGCTGTACGCCGCACAGGCGGGGGTCGCCTCGATCGATCATGCGACCCAGTTGAGCGATGAGACGATGCGGCTGATGAAGCAGAAGCGGATTCCGGCGGTGCCGACGTTCGCGATCTTCGAGTACTTCGCCCAGGAGTCGGCGGCGGGCGCGGCCCGCCTCGGCCCGATGCTGGAGTACAAGATCAAGGAGTTCAAGCGGCAGCTCTCGGCGGGCATCCCGTTCGCGGTGGGCTCGGATGTCGGGCCGTTTCCGCACGGCACCCAGGCGCGCGAGTTCGAGCTCATGGTGAAGCACGGCATGAGCCCGCTGGGGGTGTTTCAGGCGGACATGCTGAACGGGGCGCGGCTGCTGGGCTGGGCGGGGCAGATCGGCGAACTGAAGCCGGGTTACCTGGCGGACATCGTGGCGGTGCCGGGCTCGCCGCTGGAGGACATCTCGGCGGTGGCGCGGGTCTCGTTCGTGATGAAGGGCGGGGTGGTGTACCGGCAGCCGGGCCCGCGTTGATGATGAAGTACTGCCACCTGGGAACCACTGAATGAAGCGCGGGCACCACGCGGATTGGTATCGCGCAAGCAGTATTGCGGTGTTTTCACTTGCCGCAGGCGCCGAATTGGGCTTCGCGACCCATTGCTGCTAAGATGCAATCTCGGAAGAACGATCAATCCTGGTTCGAGAAATGATCCTGAAACTCACGACCCGACTCGCTCTGCTGGTTCCCGTCGCCGCCCTCAGCGCCTTGGCCTCGGCAGACGTCGCATTCAACGACTTTGGCCTAGGTAACGGGGGCTTGGATTACCAAGCGGGCCATGGTTGGAGGGTGGGCGGCGCCCTGAGCGTGCCGTACGGAGTCACAGAGACCGCGTGCCAGTTCACATCGTCCGCAACGGGCCTCATCACCGATCT
>DATGIR010000025.1:0-9719 GCA_035295605.1 Fimbriimonadaceae bacterium
GTTCGCGCCGTCTCGAACACGCCGATCCCGATCGCGATGAAGAGGGTGACGACGAAGCCGTAGGTGGGCAGCGCGAAGACCGTGCCGGACTCCTTCACCCCTCGCAGGTTCACGATGGTAATCAGCACGAGGATCGAGAGGGCAAGCGCGACCATGTGCGGGTGAAATCGGGGCTCGGCCGAAACGAGCGCCTCGACTCCGGCAGAGATTCCCACCGCGACGTTCAAAACGTAGTCCACGAGCAGCGCCGCGGCTGCCAGCAGGCCCATCCCGATTCCCAGGTTCTCGTGGGCGACCGTGTATGACCCGCCGCCCTTTGGATACGCCGCAATCGTCTGCCGGTACGAGAGATAGAGCACGATCAGGATCGCGAGGATGATCAGGATGATCGGGCCGAAGTAGGCCAGCCCACCTGCGCCGAGTGGAAGCAAAATGGCTAGCGCCGCTTCCGGGCCGTACGCCGCCGAGGACAAGGCATCCAGCCCGAGCATCGGGATACCGGCAAAGACGCCGACTCGCTGCTCCCCCTCCTCGCTCGTTGCGAGCGGGCGTCCCAGCATCAGGTCAAGCAATCTCATACGCCGCGTGTGCACGTGCCGCGCACAGGGCGTAGTATCCCCGGCGACGCACGGCTTGTCAGGGGTATTGACTCAATCCTTACCGGGTGACCGATCCCCGCTAGACTGGTCCTGTGCGACGCTCCACGTCGTCCACGATCCGCGGGAAGCTCGGCCGGCTGTTGCTCGTAGTCGCCTTCGCCGTGAGCTTGGGTTTCGCAGCCGTTTGGGGGTTGATCGCGCTGGCTGGCCGTCAGGACCGCTTCAGGTTCTTAAGAGGCCACTCCCCATTCCTCTCCGGGGTCTTTCCGATAATTCAGGATAGTGGTTATCAATCCAAGGGCTTCACCGATGAGTATCGGGTCTACAGTTGGCGAGAGGACTTTTCCCAGGTTTGCAATGCGGCGGACGAAGAGCTTGCTCGACAGGGCTATACACGCAACCGGACTCCATACCCAGCCGTCTCCAGTTGGCGTCGGAGTGACGGGTTCGGAGTGTGGATAGAAGCCAAACACCTGAAGAGTCGCGAGGATCTAATTCACGACAGGGCGCCCACTGACTTTGCCTGGGTTGCGGTGGTCTGCACCGACCCGATCCCGGACACCTGGATCTCGCACGCCCGCTACGCGATGGAACCATCTGACCGGTAACCGCGTCGGGCCCGATCCCCGTCTTGACTGATTCTTTACGGTGTCCTCAAAAGCCATGACGCCGCATTAACGCCCACGGGCCGCATCATCAATTTGCCAGCCCTACGGTGGTCTTCGGTGGACAACTTCAGCCTGCTGCTCCTCTTCTTGCTCGCCCTCGTGGGCATGAGATGGTTCGCGGGCCGAACTGGCCACCGGGATCGCTGACGCGTGGGTGGAGCGCCTGCGATGGACGACATCTTCTACATAGCCCTGACCCTGATCTTCTTCGCCATCGCCTTCGCGTACGTGCGCGGCTGCGACCGGCTACACGGGGAGATGAACGATGAACTTTGATTACATCTGGGTCGGCATCGTCTGCCTGCTCGTCCTGATCTACCTCGTCTACGCCCTACTGCTCCCGGAGAAGTTCTGAGATGAGCGTCAACGGCACGCTTCAAGTCGTCGTCTACTTCCTCATCCTGCTGGTGACGGTGAAGCCGGTCGGCACCTTCATGGCCAAGGTGTTCACGGGCGAGCGCACGTTCCTGCATCCGGTCCTCGGCTGGCTCGAGCGCCTCACGTACAGGGCCCTCGGCGTGAAGGCCGAGGACGACATGAAGTGGACGGCGTACGCCGGTGCGATGCTGATGTTCTCGGTGGTGACGCTGCTCGTCAGCTACGGTCTGTTGCGCCTCCAGGGCTACCTGCCGCTGAACCCGCAGCATTACGGCGCCGCCCAAATGCCCGGCCACCTGGCCTGGAACACCGCTTCCTCATTTACGACCAACACGAACTGGCAGAGCTATATCCCGGAGCAGGCGGTTTCCTATCTCTCCAACATGGTGGCCCTCGCGTTCCACAACTGGGCCTCGGCCGCCACCGGCATCGCGGTCGCCATCGCGGTCGTGCGGGGTTTCTCGCGCAAGAGCGCGAACGGGATCGGTAGCTTCTGGGTCGATGCGACGCGCGCGACCCTCTACATCCTCTTGCCGATCTGCGTTATCGGCGCGATCATCTTTGTCGCTCAAGGCGTTCCCCAGAACTTCAAGCCGTACGCGGATGTCACAACGGTCGAAGGTGTCAAGCAGACGATCGCGCTCGGCCCCGTGGCCAGCCAGGAGATCATCAAGCAGCTCGGCACAAACGGCGGCGGCTTCTTCAACGCCAACTCCTCCCACCCGTTCGAAAACCCCACTGCATTCTCCAACTTCTTCACCCTCCTGTTGATCTTCCTGATCCCCGCCGGCCTCACCTACACGTTCGGAAAGATGGTCGGAAACGTGCGCCAAGGCTGGTCGCTCTTCGGTGCAATGGCCGTGCTGTTCCTTGCCGGAGCGCTTATTTGCAATACCGCCGAACAGGTCGGCAACCCCAACTTTAGCAAGCTGAACGTCATGCAGCAGGCGACCGCCACCCAGCCGGGCGGAAACCTGGAAGGGAAGGAGATGCGCTTCGGCATCGGCGCCTCGAGTCTGTTTGCGACGATCACCACCGATGCCTCGTGCGGCGCCGTCAACTCGATGCACGACTCCTACACGCCGCTCGGCGGACTGGTGCCAATCTTCAACCTGCTGACCGGCGAGGTCATCTTCGGCGGGGTCGGCGCCGGGCTCTACGGCATGCTGATGTACGCCGTCATCGCCGTCTTTATCGCCGGCCTGATGGTTGGAAGAACGCCGGAATACGTCGGAAAGAAGATCGAGCGGTTCGAGGTTCAGATGGCGATGCTCGCCGTCCTCATCCTCGCAGCATGCATTCTCGGCTTCACCGCCCTGAGCGCGAACACCAACTTCGCGACCAACGGAAAGCCCGACGACCCCAACGCCACCGTCACCATCACCAAGGACAACGAGGCGGACCGGGCCAAGCTTCCCGCGACGGCCACTGCCAACTACTATCAGGGCTCGCTCTATGGCGGCAGCGACACCTATTACGGGTCGACCCGCAATAACACGAACAACTCCGGCGCCCACGGGTTCAGCGAGATCCTCTACGCGTTTCTGTCCGCCACCGGCAACAACGGCTCCGCGTTCGCCGGGCTCACCACGAACACCCCGTATTACGACACGACGATGGGTCTCGCCATGCTCATCGGCCGGTTCCTGATGATCATCCCGCTCCTCGCCCTTGCCGGAAGCATGGCGCGAAAGAAGATCGTGCCGATGTCCGCCGGAACCTTCCCGACCGACAATCCAACCTTCGCCGGCCTGCTCGTCGGCGTGGTGCTCATCGTCGGCGCTCTTACGTTCTTCCCCGCGCTCTCGCTCGGGCCCATTGTCGAGCAGTTCCAAATGAATCAGGGAGTGCTCAAATAGCCATGGCAATCACGAATCCCGTCGTCGAATCCGCTCCGGTCGGACCCCAAACGCCGCGTCGCAAGGGGCATAACATCTTCGAGCCCGCCATCGTCAAGCGGGCCGCCATCGACGCTTTCATCAAGCTGAACCCGCGCCTCGTTGCCAAGAACCCGGTGATGTTCGTCGTCGAGGTTGGCTCGGTGGTCACTTCGTACATGTGGATCCGAGACCTCCTCGCCGCCAACGGCGAGGCCCTCTTCACCGGCCAGCTCGCGTTCTGGCTTTGGTTCACCGTCGTGTTCGCCAACTTTGCGGAGGCGATGGCGGAAGGCCGCGGCAAGGCCCAGGCCGACTCCCTCCGGAAGGCCCGTACCACCACCAACGCGCGCAAAATCGACGACAAGGGCAACGAGGAAAACGTCCCCGCCACGGCTCTCGTAAGGGGCGACAAGTTCGTCTGTGAGGCCGGCGACCCGATCCCCGCGGACGGGGACATCGTCGATGGCATCGCCTCCGTCGATGAATCCGCCATTACCGGCGAGTCGGCGCCCGTGATTCGCGAATCGGGCGGCGACCGCTCCGCCGTCACCGGCGGCACCCGCGTGCTTTCCGACCGAATCGTCGTCGTCGTCACCGCCAACCCCGGCGAGTCGTTCCTCGATCGCATGATCGCGTTGGTCGAAGGCGCTCAGCGGCAGAAGACGCCGAATGAGATCGCCCTCTCCATCCTTCTCGCCGGCTTAACGATCGTCTTCATGTTCGCCACCGTCACCCTCCTGCCGTTCGCGCGCTTCAGCGTCGATCAGGCAGGGAAGGGCGACGTCCCCGCAATCGCCGTCCTCGTCTCGCTGCTCGTGTGCCTCATCCCCACCACCATCGGTGGCCTGCTCAGCGCCATAGGTATCGCCGGCATGGACCGCGTGATGCAGCACAACGTTCTGGCGATGAGCGGCAAGGCGGTCGAGGCCGCCGGCGACGTCAACACCCTCCTGCTCGATAAGACCGGCACGATCACCCTCGGTAACCGGCAGGCCACCGCCTTTCTCCCCGCTCCCGGGGTGAGCGATCGCGAGCTCGCCGAGGCGGCGCAACTCTCTTCGCTCGCCGACGAGACGCCGGAGGGGCGTTCCATCGTCGTTCTCGCTAAGGAAAAGTTCAACCTGCGCGAGCACGACATGCACGCCCTCGACGCCGAGTTCGTTTCCTTCACCGCCCAGACCCGGATGAGCGGCGCCGATATCGGTGGCAAGGCCATTCGAAAGGGCGCGGCGGACGCGGTGCGCAAGTTCGTGGAGGAGCAGGGCGGCAAAATGCCGGCCGACGTCGCCGTGGACGTTGAGCGGATCTCCCGCGAGGGCGGAACGCCGCTTGTGGTGTCCGAAGGAAACAGGATCCTCGGCACCGTCCAGCTCAAGGACATCGTCAAGGGCGGCATGAAGTCGCGCTTCGCCCAAATGCGGGCGATGGGAATCAAGACGGTGATGATCACCGGCGACAACCCTCTCACCGCCGCGAGCATCGCCGCCGAAGCCGGCGTCGATGACTTCCTCGCCGAGGCGACCCCCGAGATGAAGCTCGCTTATATCCGCCAGGAGCAGAGCGGCGGGCGTCTGGTCGCCATGACCGGCGACGGCACCAACGACGCGCCCGCGCTGGCCCAGGCCGACGTCGGCGTCGCCATGAACACCGGAACCCAGGCCGCCAAGGAGGCCGGGAACATGGTGGACCTCGACTCTAACCCGACCAAGCTTATCGAGGTCGTCGAGATCGGCAAAGGCCTCCTCATGACTCGCGGCGCCCTCACCACGTTCTCCATCGCCAACGACGTCGCCAAGTACTTCGCGATCATCCCCGCGATGTTCTTCCTGACCTACCCTGAGCTCAAATCGCTCAACTTCATCGGCCTGACCAACCCCCACAGTGCGATCCTTGCCGCCGTGATCTTCAACGCGCTCATCATCATCGCGCTCATTCCCCTCGCGTTGCGCGGCGTGAAGTACAAGCCGATGAACGCGCAGTCCATCCTGCGCCGTAACCTCTGGATCTACGGCTTTGGCGGCATCCTCGTCCCGTTCCCCGGCATCTGGATCCTCGACCGCATCCTCGTTCTGCTGCACCTCGCGTAATCGACCATGAAACACCTTCGTCCCGCTATCGCGTTCACCCTCTTCTTCATCGTGCTGGGTGGGCTGCTGTTTCCCGCCGTCGTCTACGGCCTGGCGCAGGCGCTCTTTCCGAACCAGGCAAATGGCAGCTTTGTGAAGGATTCCAAGGGGAACATCGTCGGCTCTTCGCTGATCGCCCAAGGCTTCACGAAGCCCGAGTACTTCCACCCGCGCCCGTCCGCGGCCGGGAACGGCTATGACGCGGCCAACTCGGGGGCCACCAACCTCGGCCCGACGAGCGACAAGCTGATCAACGGCGTCCACGACCCCAAGAACCCGAGCAACGACTTCGACGGCGTGAAGGACCTCGCCGTCAAATACCGCGCCGAGAACGGCCTCGCCGTGGACGCCCAGGTCCCGCCCGACGCCGTCACCCGCTCCGCCAGCGGTCTCGACCCGGATATCTCGGTCGAGAACGCCAACCTCCAGGCACCCCGCGTGGCCAAGGCCCGAAACCTACCCGAGGACAAGGTGAAAGCTCTGATCTCCAAACACACCTCCGGCGGCTTCCTCGGCCTCTTCGGCGACCCCCACGTGAACGTCCTCGAGCTCAACCTTGACCTCGACCACTCCTAACCATCCTCTGCCGCGTCTCCTCTCCCCTCGGGAGAGGCGGTGAGCGGAGCGAACCGGGTGAGGGCGTGGACGTCCGTGCGAAAACTAGCCACAGCCTCGACCGCCGCTCTGGTCCTCCTCTCGTGCCAATCCCAGGCGCAGACCCAGACCCCGCCGCCGGCCGCGCCGCCTCCAAAGGACTTCGTCGTCAGCGGCTACGTCGACCTCTACTTCCAGCACGACTTCGGCCAGCCGCGAGGCACGGCGCCTGTCAACGGCCGTTGGTACGACACGAGCCAAGGGGTCTACCGCCTTGCCGCCGCCCAGGTCGATATCTCCCGAGTTCCCGTCCCAAAGCGGCCCTTTGGCTTCTTCGTCAGCCTCTACGCCGGCCCCAACGCGACCACCCTGGCCAGCACGGAGCCCGGTCACATCAATACCTACAAAGACTTCAGCCAAGCGTACGTCACCTATCTGCTGCCCACCCGGTTTCCCTTCACCCTCGACTTCGGCAAGTGGTACGCGTTTGTCGGCTACGAGGGGCTCGACAGCCGAACTCAAGACAATTACTCTCGCTCCTTCACCTTCACGTCCCTGGAGCCGGACTACATGACCGGCTTTCGAGGCACTGTCGCCGTCACGCCGAAGCTCACCCTCAACGGCTACCTCTACCAGGGCTACAACGAGGTCAAGAACTCGAACTCGACGATCATGAACGGCCTCGGCGCGGTTTACGCCTTTACCGACAAGTTCTCGGCCACGTTGCAGGGCTACTACGGGAAGGAGAGCAACAGCGTGATGAACGAGTCGGGATCATTCGGCGGCATCGGGTTTCCGACACCCGGCGAGTCATGGGTTACCCAGGGAAACCTCGTGCTGCTTTACCAAAGGAACTCCAAAGACAAATTCGCGTTCGATGGCACCCAGGCTCGCGCGACCCGAAAGGGAACTTGGATCGGCGGCGCCGTTTACTACCGGCGCCAGCAGGACAGCCACAACGCCTTTTGCGTCAGAGTGGACCGGGCCTCCGACCCCAATGGGCTCAGGTTCCTCGGCGGGCCGCTCCTACTCCATTCGTTCACCGGCACCTACGACTACTCGGTGAACAACAATCTGACCCTTCGATTCGAACTTCGCCACGACATTTCCGACAACCCGTTCTTCAATTCGGATAGCGGCCCGACGACCCAACGGACAACCCTAACGTTCGCGCAGATTCTAAAGTTCTGATCGAATCTAATGGACAAGTCGATTACTCACAAATAGCTAATTCGACCTCGAAGGCATCTGCCGATCACTAACATGTGATTCGCTACGCCGCCCTCGCCTCGGCTTCGCTAGCGTTCTCCCAAACCCCCGTCGCGCAGGAACCGGTCGCGATGAACCCGGCGCCGGTCCCCAACCCCGCAACAACCCCAGCCAAGGGGCTCCAAGCCACCGGCTACCTCGACTTCTACTTCCAGACCGACTTCGGCCAGCCGCGCGGCCGGCAGCCTGCGAACGGGCGTGGCTTCGACACGACCCAGGGCGCCTTCAAACTCTCGGCGGCCCAACTCGACTTGTCCCTTGCGCCGACCGTCAAGCATCCCTTCGGCTTTTGGCTGACCGGTCTGGTCGGACCTGAGGCCACCCTCTTTGCCGCCACCGAACCCGCCGGCATCGACAAGTACAAGGATCTCGCCCAGGCGTACGTCACCTACCTGGCGCCGACCAGGTTTCCGCTCACGTTCGATTTCGGCAAGTGGTATTCGTTCGTCGGCTACGAGGGAATCGATAATCGGGTGCAAGACAACTACTCGCGCTCGCTCCTCTTCGCCGGGCTCGAACCGGGCTACATGACCGGTCTGCGCGGGTGCGCCGTCGTGAGCGGAAAGCTCACCCTCAACGGCTACCTCTATCAAGGCTTCAACGAGGTCCAGAACTCGAATTCGACCCTCATGTCCGGCCTCGGCGCGACGATGGCGCTGACGCCCGCGCTGACCGCCACGCTGCAAGGTTATTACGGAAAGGAGAGCAGCGCCGCGATAAATCAGTCAGGCACGTTCGGGGGAATCGGCTTTCCGACCCCCGGCGAGTCCTGGGTGACCCAAGGCAACCTCGTCGTCACCTACCAGCCCAACCCGAAAGACAAGTTCGCCGTCGACGCGACCCAGGCGAGCGCCACTCGCAAGGGCGACTGGAGCGGCATCGCGGCGTACTACCGCCGCCAGATCGATGGGCGGAACGCGGTCGGAATCCGCGTCGAGCGCGCCGCCGACCCCGACGGCATCCGGTTTCTCGCCGGCCCGCTGCTGCTTCACTCGCTCACCGCGACGTACGATTACACCGTCAACAAGAATCTGAACCTTCGGTTCGAGCTGAGGCACGACCTGGGCGATAACCCCTTCTTCAATGCCGACAGCGGCCTGGCGACCCACCGAACCACGTTCACCTTCGCGCAGATCGTGAAGTTCTGATCGGCTAGACTTAGCGCCGCATGGGCGCCCCGATCCACCTAACCGATGCGGTGGTCCGCCGCCTCTTCACGCCCGAGGTCGCGTTCGAATCGGCGAGGCGCGCCTTCGCCGCCCTGGGCCGTGGGCAGGTCGTTCTGCCTCCACGCCTCTCCACACCCATCGCCCCCCACGACGCCCTGCACCTCAGCATGCCCTGCTACTTGAACGATGCGGAGGGCGAGGTGCTCGCGATGAAGGCGGTCACCCTCTATCCCCGCAATCGCGCACGGGGTTTGGAGAGTGTCCTCGGGTTCATCACCCTCTACGACGCGGCCACCGGCGATCCGCTCGCGTTCATCGATGCCGCCACGGTCACCGCCCGCCGAACGGCGGCAGGCTGCGCGCTGGCCTCGCGCTACCTCGCCCGGGCCGACTCCACCACCCTTGCCGTCTTCGGCGCCGGCCGGCAAGCCGAGGCCCACATCGAGGCCCTCGCCGCCGAGTTCAAGCTGGAGCGGGTGAGGGTATTCAGCACCGACCAGGCATCCGCGGGCGACCTCTGCTCGCGCCTATCCGCCAGGATTGATCTTGACCTGAGCGCCGTCGGTACCCCCTCCAAGTGCCTCGACGGCGCCGACATCGTCTGCACGACCACGAACTCGGCCACCCCGGTCTTCGCCGCCGAAAGCCTCGCGCCCGGCGCCCACATCAACGCCATTGGCTCTCACCAGGCGACGACCGCCGAGTTCGACCCGACGCTTGTCCCTCGCGCCCTCGTGTTCGTCGACGACCTCGGCGAAGCCAAACGAGGAGCGGGCGAACTGATTCAGGCGTCCGAAAAGTGTGGGTGGAGCTGGAACAACCTTGCCGGCGAGCTCGCCGACCTCGTGCTGGAGCGCAAGCCTGGGCGCCCATCCCCCGACCAAACGACCATCTTCAAGTCTGTCGGCCTCGCGGTTCAGGATGCCACCGCCGCGCACGCCGTCTACGAACGAGCCGTCGCCGAACCCGAGTAAGCTTCTAGGGCGAGCTTCGGGGACGAGCCAGTGAAGCCGACAATTCCGCTCTATCTACTCTG
>DATGIR010000026.1:0-8523 GCA_035295605.1 Fimbriimonadaceae bacterium
GCCGGTCTTTCCCGCCAGTTGGCCGTCGACCACGCCCCCGATCGCGTACGGAAGCGCCGAGAACGTGTGCTTGAAGCCTTCCTTGGGTAGCTCGACGCCCTGCCAAGCTCCCTCCCGCTCCCAGAACAGTTGGGGCCCGAGGTTGCTCCAGATCGACATCGTCTGCGTCCGGTACTGGAAGCGGGCGACGTCGAACCCTATCGTCACCGTCTTGCCGCCCGCGGGGTGGTGAAGCATCTTCCACGGGATGCGCATTTGGCAGATCCAGCCGCTGGGGGTCCGCTTGGCGGAAGCCTCCCAGTCCCCGTTCCATTCGGCCTTCGCCGCGCGGCCGCCGGCGATTTGAGCCGAGCGGGTGCCGAGCGGGTTGACGCCGAACGTGCTGATGTCCGCGTTTTGATGGGTGAGGAAGGGATCGAGGGTTACGATGACGTAATCCTCGTTCGTCGGGAAATTCCCATGGCCGTTCTGGTTGAACAAGGTGTCGCGAACGGTTTCGCGGCCGGTTATTCCGTCGGGTTTCGAGTCCGAGCACTCGATGAGAACGTAGATGTTGTCGCTGTCGTAGAGGATCCGCGCCTGGGTCTGGTCGGTGACGGGGTTACCGTGGGCGAGGTCGACGAAGCCGGTGATCGGGGAGGCATTCTTCCAGCAGGGCGCGTCTTTGTCGCAGTCGCAAAGAATCGGCATCGAGGACTTGACGGCGGGCAGGGCCAGGTTCGACTGGGCGCCGGCGGCGGTGGCCAGCGCGGCAAGCGAGGAAAGCAGAAGCAGGCGCGCGATGAGTCGCCGAAAAATCACGGACACCATTACGCAGGGGAGGGGGCCAGTTGGTTCCTGAGGGGGTTGACGACGGACCGACCTGTGTCCATATGGAGCGCGGGTGCCCCCACCCGCGCGTGCTTCGGTCTTCCTCACTCCGTCGGTCTGACTCTTCGCTGATCGTCCGCGGTTTCCTCACGGGGTTGCTAACCTCGGGCAGGGACGCCCTCAAACAACGCAACCCCGGGTGTTCGGAGCCCCAGCGGACTGCGAAGAATAGGCCCGCTGGAGCGAGAAGACCTTCCCGGACGCGGCCAAGATGGCCGCGCGACACACGGGGCCGTCGACTACGCCCGACCCGTGACGCATCTGGCTTCAAACAACGGGGTCCCCGGTGCGAACTCTTAGGCTCGCGGCGACGAATAGGCCCGAGGAAGCAATGGTCGGCTTAGTTCCCGAACCGTTATGACGGTCTTCTTCACTCCGTCGGTCTGACTCTTCGCTGATCGTCCGCGGTCTCCTCACGGGGTTGCTAACCTCGGGCAGGGACGCCCTCAAACAACGCAACCCCGGGTGTTCGGAGCCCCAGCGGACTGCGAAGAATAGGCCCGACGGAGCGGGAAGACCATATGGGGCGCGGGATGGCGCCCTCACCCCGCTTTGCGGACCTCTCCCGGGGGGAGAGGAGAACCCTGGGCGTCGGCTACGCATTCCCGCGAACCGTGGCACGGCTGCAAGCGCCCTCCCTTCGCGTCGCTTCGCTCGGCTAGTCCCCCCGGCGGGGGGACAGAGTCCGGATGGCGGACGGGGACGTCCGCCCTCCCAGTGCCCTGACTCCCCTCCGAATCAGCGGGTTTGCGTGTCCAGCAGCCTGATGTAGTCGCGGGCGATGCGAAGGTCTTCCAGCGCCTCGGCGGCCTCGCACGGGGGGTTGCGTTCGCCGCGAACCGCGGCGACGAACGCCTCGGCCTGCGCCCGCATCGCGTGGACCCAGGGCAGGGTCGGCGAGACCGTCTCCGCCGGCTTGCCGCCCGGGTCGCGGAAGAACTCGACCCGCCCCGGCCGATTCGTCGCGAGCGGCGCCGGCAACTCGAGGCGCACGAAGCCTCGCTCGAACCCCACCAGCGCGCACTCGTGCCAATCGACGGTCGTCCGGTAGGGGCACATCTCGATGGCGCCGGTCACGCCAGACTCGCTTCGAACGGTGAGCAGAATCCCGCCGGGATCGGCGTGCACGACTTCGTAGGGCTCGCCGAGCAGATGCCGCAGTAGGTTGACCTGGTGGATGTAGTAGTTCACGAACGCGACGTAGCGGTCGAACGTCGGCGCATCCATCCCCGGCTCGGCCGGGTCCGGCGGGACCGGCGGCGCCGGCTCGTCGGAGCGGATCAGGTCGTTGAAGCCGCCGGCGATCCAGTCGCCCTCCGGCATCGTGATCCGGACGTAGCGCATGCGCCCCAGCTCGCCCGAACCCTTCAGGCGATCGATCTCGGCCTTGGCGGCGACGGTGGCCGGGTCGCACCGCTTGTGGTAGCCGACCATGTGCCACGAGCCGCCCGCCCTTAGGGCTTGCAGCGTCGCGGCTCCGGTCTCGAGGGATGACGCGAGCGGCTTTTCGGTGAGGATCGGCAGTCCGTGCCGGTAGAGCGGTTTGACGATGGAGCCGTGCCGGTCGAAGGGCTGGATCGCGACCAGCGCATCCGGCGCCTCGGCCTCAATCAGGGAGTCGGCGTCGACGTAGGTTTTACGGACGCCGTAGCGCGCGGCGACCTTGCGTGCCAATTCGGGCTTCGGCTCGGCGAGGGCGACCACCTCGCAATCCGGGATGGCGCCGTAGTTCCTGAGGTGGGCGCACTGGCCCATGTTGCCAACGCCGACGAAACCGAGCCTGACCTTGGATCTCATTCCGTGGGGAGTTTAGCTTGCCGCCTGGATCGGAACGCACCGACTAAAGTCGGTGCCACACGTTGGCGGGGATCAGGGATCGGGGATCAGGGATCAGGGATCAGGGATCGGGGATCAGGAGCGGCGGCGAAGCTTTTTGAACCCGAGCAGGGCGCCGAAGCCGGCGAAGCCAAGCGTAAACGGCTCCGGAGTCGGGGCGGGCGGCCGGCCGACGATGTTGTCGCCCGAGGTCGTCCCGAACGAGAACGTGGCGCCGGTGATCTGCGTCGCGGTTGTGAGCCCGGCGATGTTCAGGGTGAAGTCGGCTTCACCTTGGGCGAACGGGTTGTGGGGTCCGGTGCCCTTGTTGATGGAATCGTTCGAGTTCGTGTACGGGCTCATATCTCCGGGGAGCCCGCCGACGATCGTCATCGCGGGGGTGTACTTGCCGCCGAGGCCGTCGAGATGGAAGGCGCCGCTTCCCATCGAGTCCAAACCCCACCCCATCTTGTCGATGTAGGCATCCTGGGAGTGGGATATGGTCACCGACCCGACGCCCTTCCCGTTGATATCGATAAACGTCGCCGTCGACGATGCCACGCTGCCGGTGTTCAGAGAGGAGTTACTGAACGTGAAGTAGATGTCGCTCACGTTCTGCCCGACGTCTTTTACGTCGAGGGTTGCCAGCAGGTTCTGGAGGTCGATGGTCAGGGTGCCGTTCCCGACCGTGAAGATCGCTTCCGCGCTGACCTTGTCGCCCACGGAGTCGTTCGAACCGCCGGGGGTGACGAACGTGTACGTCTGCGCATGCGCAGCACCCGCAACGGAGAGCGCCGCCAAGACAGCGGCAAAAGAAAATGTACGCCTAAACAAATGCAACAACCTCTAAACAAAGCGGGCACACTCTGCCCGAACGTCTCATTCTAGCCGAGCGCGCTTCAAGTACGCGTCCAACCGCGCCGAGTGATTAGAAATCCAGCAAATTTACTGCGCCAGCAACATTGCCAGGCAGCGGCTTGACCCATGGGGAGAGCGTTATAGGTGCGATCCTGTTAAGATAACGTGGTCGTATTTGGCCACCCCATTCGTCATGTCTGCCGAACGTATCGATTTTCGTCAAGCCGACTTCGAAGCGCTCGTCGCTTGTTGGCGCCGGTTCTATCCCGAGCGGTACTGGATCGAGGAAAGCGTCTTGCGCCGCTGCACGGTGGAGTCGCCGCTCTTCGACTGGGGCTCTTCCTGCATCGCGCTCGAACGGGACAAGGTCGTCGGGTTCGTCGCGATCAAGCGGTCGGCGAGTCGCTTCTACCGCTGCCTCGACCGAGACATCGTCCATATCAACAGCCTCGCGTTCGACACCGCCGAGATCGGGCTCGACCTCATGACCCACGCCAAGCACGTGGTGGCGGAGCGGGGGCACTCGAAGCTGGTGTTCGGCCAGGATTCGGATCACATCTTCCCCGGCTGCCCGACCGACGTTCGCCGGGTGGGCTCCTTTCTCGAGGTGGAGGGATTCGTCGGCGACGGACAGGTTCACGACTTGGAGCGCGACCTTAAGGATTACAAGAATCCGGCGAAGCCGGTGAAGGATGCCGAGCTTCGCATGTTGACGCCCGCGGACGCGAAGGGCCTCGACGCCTTCCTCAACTCCACCTTTCCCGGCCGCTGGCGGTTCGACACCGCCGAGAAGATCGCCGCCGAAGGCATCGAAGCGTGCGTGTTCGGCCTGCTGATCGGCGGGTGCGTGAAGGGCTTCGCGGTAATACAGTCCTTCGGGCAAAAGCGGCCGATGAACGGCTCGATCTGGCACCTGTCGCTGGGTCCGAAGTGGGGCGGCTTGGGGCCCATCGGCGTCGCCGCCGACATTCGGGGCCACGGGTACGGGAACGCGCTCCTCGGCGGCGCGCTCACCGAACTGAAGCGGCGCGGGGTCCGGTCCTGCATCATCGACTGGACTGGACTCGTAGAGTTTTACGGGAAGCACGGATTCGTCGTGACGCGGACGTACGACTCGCTCGCATTGCCCCTCGACACCGTGTGACCGCACGCTCACCGGCGAGCGCAGGAGACATCGATGCGCGAAAACGGAAGACCTCGGGTCGTCATCCTCGGCGGCGGATTTGGTGGAGCGTACGCCGCCCAGCGGCTGCTTAAGAAGGCGCCCAACCTCGACGTCGTTCTCATCGACCGCCACAACTATCTGCTCTACTATCCGCTGCTCATCGAGGCGGCGGTAGGCGCCATCGAGGCGCGCCACGTCGTGGTGCCGACGCGTTCCTTTATGCGCCGGCGGGGAACGTTCATCATGGCCGAAGTCGAGGGGCACGACCCGCCGGCGAAGACGGTGACGATCCAGGCGCCGGGTGAGCCTGGGCGCCGGGTCTTGGCGTACGACCACTTGGTCGTCGGGCTCGGCTCGGTGACCCGTGCCCCCGACATTCCCGGGCTTGCCGACAACGGCTTCCAACTCAAGTCGCTCGGCGACGGCATCGCTCTGCGGGACCGCGCCATCCGCCTCTTGGAGCGCGCCAACCTGACCGACGCTCCGGACGAGCGCCGGGCCCTGCTGACGGTCGTGGTGGTGGGCGGGAACTACACCGGGGTCGAGTTGGCGGGCGAGTACAACGCCTTCCTGCGCACGGCCGCGAAGTCCTACTCTCAGGTTCGGCCCGAGGATATTCGGGTGCTCCTTGTCGAGCTGGCGGACCGGATTCTTCCGGCGGTATCCGACAGCCTCGTGGCGTACACCGTGCGCACGCTCAGCCGGCGGCACGTGGAGGTGATGACGAACACCACGGTCGAGAACGTCACTGCCACCTCGGTGCGGTTGACGACCGGAGAGGTCGTCGGCTCGCACACGTGCGTGTGGGCGGCGGGCATCGCGCCGAATCCGATCCTCTCGAAGCTGGGGCTGCCGCTGAATTCGAAAGGCTATATCGAGTGCGACCGCGACATGCGGGTTCACGGAATGGACTCGGTTTGGGCCATCGGCGACGCGGCCACCGTTCCCGATGAAAAGGGGCGGCCGTACGGCGCCACGGCCCAGAACTCGATCCGCCAGGGCCCGGCGGTGGCGGACAACATCCGCCGCGTCCTGGCAGGGGGAGCCTCCAAACCGTTCGTGTTCGGCGGGCTCGGCGCGTTTGCCTCGATCGGCGACCGGATGGCCGCGGCTAACGTGCTCGGGATCGACCTCAAGGGCTTTCTCGGGTGGTTCGTCTACCGTTCGGCGTACCTGGCGAAGTTTCCCACCCTCCGGATGAAGCTACGCCTGGCGCTGGATTGGGCGGTCGATTTCATCCTCCCATATGCCCCGGTTCAGCTCGGCTTGCACCGTCACGATCCGGTGGGGTCCTCGGGCGGAGTCCCCGATCCCGAGCTCTCCTCTTCGGCGTCGGGATGAAGCCGCCTGAAGCGGGCTTCGAGCTCCGCTTGGCGCCGTAGGAGGGATTCCGGCGTGTGCACGGTCGTCGTGTCTCGCTTGTACCAGCGGATGAAGAACGTGAACCCGACCGCGGCGCCGATCACGACGATTACGAAGACGAGGATGACGACGATGTTGAATTCGGATTCGCTCACGATTCTCGAGTCTCAGCGCGCCGCAGCCGGGCCGAGGGGCCCAGCATGAGCGCGTAGAGGGCGGGCGCCAGCAGCATCGTAAAAAGCGTCGAAAACGCGAGGCCGCCGATGACGGCGATGGCAAGCGGGCGCTGCATGGCGGCGCCGGCGCCGATCCCGAGCGCCAAGGGGAAGAGGGCCACGATCGCCGCGACCGTCGTCATCAGAATCGGCCGCAACCGCGAGCATCCGGCCGCTTCGAGCGCCTCCAACGGAGAGATTTCGGTCGCCTCCGCCATTCGCCGACGGTACTCGGCGAACAGCAGGATGCCGTTCTCGGTCACGATTCCCACGATCATGATCGCCCCCGTATAGGAGGAGTTGTTGAGGGCGGTCGAGGTGGCCCAAAGGGCGATCACGACGCCGCTGAGCGAGAAGATCGCGGCGAGGAAGAGGGCAAGCGCGATGCGGAAGGAGCGCAGCGAAACCACCATCACGACGAACACGGCCGCGGCGGCCGCGATGAGCACGCTCGTCAACGCGGCGAACGACTCCTGCTGGCTCTTGTAGAGTCCCCCGTATTCGATCGAGTAGCCGGGCGGCAGCGGCATCGGCTTGAGCGCTTTCTGGAGGTTCTTGATCGCCGTCCCGAGGTCCACCTTTTCCAGCCTGGCGGTGACAGAGTCCATCAGCCGTTGGTTCTCGCGGTCGAGCTCAGGCGAGCCGGGATCGACGAAAACGTTCGCGACCGAGCCGAGCCGGACGATCTGCCCGGTCGGGTTCGCGATCGGAAGATCCGAGAGCTCGTCGAGGGTCCGGTTCAGCTTGAAGGGGTATCGCACGCGAACCGGCTCGAGGAGGTCGCCCTTCTTGACGCTGGTCGGTACGTCGCCGTCGAGGGCGCTCTCCGCCGCCGCCGCCACCGAGTCGGTGCCGAGCCCGTTGATCGCCGCATTGACCGGATCGACCTCGACCATCGTCTCCGGGCCGCTGTCGGTGATGCCGTCGTTTTCATCGACGGTTCCCTTCACGCTGAGAACCTTCTGGCCGATGTCGTGGGCGAGGTCCTTGAGCTTGTTGACGTCGGGGCCGAAGATCTTGACCTCGACCGGGCTCGGCGCCCCGGCGAGGTCGCCGATGAGGTCGCCCAGGATCGGGATCAGGTCGATGTTGAGGTTGGGCACCGCCGCCGAGACCTTCAGCCGGACGTCCTTCATGACGTCGTCGGCGGGGTCGCGCTTGCCGGATTTGAGCTTGACCAGGAGGTCGCCTTGGTTGAGCGCGGTCACCTCGAGGCCCGAACCGGAGCGCGCGCCGGTCAGCCGGGACCAGGTCTCGACCGCGTCGTTCTCCCCGAGAATCCCCTCGACGAGCTTCATCGCGCGGTCGGTTTCCGCGAGCGACGTTCCCGCCGGCATGTGGTAGTCGAGGACGAACGCGCCCTCGTCGAACTCGGGCATGAACCCCGTCTCGAGCTTGTCCTTCAGCAGGAGGACGCCGGCCGCGAGGGGAATCAGGAGCACCGGGGCCACGATTCGCAGCCGCAGCGTCCAGTGGGCGAGCCACCGATAGCCGCGTTCGAGGAGGGGTCTCGGGCGATCCGCCGCCCGCTCGATCGCATGCGGAAAGATCGCGTGGGCCATGACCGGGACCAGGGTGAGGCTGAGCCCCAGGGAGACCACCAGCGTCGCGATCATCGTGAGGGCCAACGGGGCGAAGAAGCCGCCGGTGACGCCGGGCAACAGAAGGAGCGGCGCGAAAGTGGCGATGGTGGCGAAGCTGGAGCCGACCATCGCCGGCGTGATCTCCTTCACGCCGTTCCGGATCGCCGAGGCGCGCGAGTGCCCGTCCTCGAGGAGCAGGAAGATGTGCTCCACGACCACGATCGCATCGTCGATTACCAGACCGAGGGCGATCGCGATGGCGCCGAGGGTCATGATGTTCAGCGTCATGTGGAGCAGGCGCAGCGCGGCGAAGGTGATGAGCAGGGTCACGGGCAGCATCACCAGCGTCACGAACGCGGCGCGCGTGTTCCGGAGAAACATCGCGACCACGAACAGGGCGAGGACGCTGCCGACCGCGATCGCCTCGACGACGCTCGACTCCGACTCGCGTACGATCTGCGATTGATCGTAGAAGGGCAGGAGCTGAATATCGCTCGGGAGATCGGCCTTCAGCCGCGCGATCTCCGCGCGAACGTCGTCGGCCACCTGGATCGTGTTGCCTTCCGGCGTCCGGATGATGTTCATCAGCACGGCGTCGTGCCCGTGGCCGGTCGCGATGACGGTCTTGCGCTCGATCCCCTCGCTGACCTCGGCT
>DATGIR010000027.1:0-5729 GCA_035295605.1 Fimbriimonadaceae bacterium
CGTCGGCGGACGTGCTTCGGCGTACCAAGCCGGTCGCCGAGGCCTTCCATACCGCCCTCGCCAACGCGCTCGCCGGGAAGCTCCATGACCGCGGCCTGATGGGCGACGGCAAGACGGCGATTGGCGGTCGTCAGGGCGCGCTGACCGGCTCCATCTATAGCCGGGTGCCAACGGTGCTCGTGGAGATGGTCGTTCTGACGAACCGACACGACGAGGCGTTCATCACCTCGCAGCAGGGAAGCGCCGCCATGGCGGAGGCGCTTGCCATGGCGGCAGAGAAAGCGGCGCCGAGAAGTTACGGCGCGTCGGGGTCTAAGTCCAACCCGTAATCCTTGCCCTTGTTCACCGCCGGCACGCCCTTGCTCATCCACATCGGCATCGGCGCGCCCTTCAAGTAGTGGTCGAAGAACTGGGAGAGCCGGATTGAGAGGTCCTTCCGGTTGCGACGCTCGACCAGGTTGTGCTGCTCGTTGTTGTAAACCACCATCCAGCAGGGCTTGCGCAGCCGCCGCATCGCGGTGAAGAACTCGATCCCCTGCTCGTGGGGCACGGCGCCGTCGGCGTCGTTGCTCATGATCATGAGCGGCGTCTGAATCCGGTCCGCCCAAATGAGCGGTGAGTTCTCCAAGTACTGCAGCGGCTTCTCCCAAATCGAGCCGCCGATGCGGCTCTGGCCGTGCTCGTACTGCCCCTCTCGCACCACACCGCTCTCCAGCCGAATCCCGCCGTAGGCGGAAAGCATGTTGGCAACCGGCGCGCCGGCCTCGGCCGCCGCGAACATGTTGGTTTGCGTTACGAGATACGCGGTCTCGTAGCCGCCCCAGCTTTGGCCCTGCAGCCCGAGCCGCTTGGGATCGACGAAGCCGCGGGCCAGGATTGCCTGAACTCCCGGCACGATCGCCGAGTAGGCGCTAGGTCCGGGATAGCCGACCTTGTAGTCGATGTCCGGCACGAACACCACGTAGCCGTTGCTCACGAAGAGCGAGATGTTGATCGTGCTCGCGCTCGGCGCCGGCGGGTGGTAGCCGTAGAGCCCCTGCGAGTTCCGCTCGTAATAGTAGGTGATCATCGGATACTTCTTGGAAGGATCCATGTTCTCGGGCTTATAGAGCAGCCCCTTCAAAGCCTGCCCGTCGTTGCCGATCCATTTGATCAGCTCGCACGTGCCCCACCGGTACTGCCCGGCCTGCGAATTGGCCGCGGACAGCTTGACCGGCGAGTTCCAGGAGGTGTCGGTTAGCCATACGTCCGGGAACTCGTCGAAGGAGCTCTCGGTAAATGCCAATGTCTCCGCCGATTTGGCCTTGGCGGCCACGGCGTAGCCCTTCGGTCCATAGACGAGGCGCTTGAGCTGCCCTCCGGCCAGGCTGTACACGCCGCTCGATTCGTCTTCCAGGTTGCGCGCGGCGAGCAACAGCGGCTTGGCTACGTCGACCGTCCCCTCTTCGGGGTCGACGTTCGTCGGCAGCAATCGCAGTTGGTACGACCAACGGCGGCCGAACCCGTCGGTGAGGCACTTCGGGTCCGACTTTCCGGTCGTGTCGAGCAGCCATACATCGTTCTCATCTTCGGCGACGAGCCACTTGCCGTCCGAGGTGTAGGGTCCGAGCCCGTACGTCGGCGCCAAATCCGGGTGGTCGTCTTGAACGTCGGTGAGGGAAGTCTTCGGGAGCTTGACCGGGTGTCCCGCTCCGGTGCGTAGGTCGAAGTCGGTCATCGTCTTCGCCGCGAGGTCGAACACGGCGACGCTCGACCCATCCGGGCTCGCAAGCGCGCGGGAATGCGTGCCGGCCGGCAGCTTCATCGCCCTTCCTGACTTGACCTCGACGCGGTAAAGGTCGGTCTGATTGGTGTCCCAGCTGTCCTGAAGCTCGTACGGCACGTTCGTCGCGGCAAAGCCATACTCCGCATCGCCGTGGTTGCCGACGGTCACGCTGGGAAGCGCCGGGGTGGCCTCTTCTGTGATGCGGCCCGAACGAAGCTCCACGCAGGCCATGAACGAACGGTTCCGGTCGCGCCCGGCCTGCATCAGCTGCTGGCTCTGAAGCCGCGGGTCCTGCCAGTTCCAAACGTCGATCTGGGCCTTGTCCGCTTCAGGGGTTGGATCGGGCTTGGCCTCGACCGGCTTGGGGGCGGACTGGAAGAATAGCCGCTTGTCGTCGCGGCTGAACTCGAGGGCCCCGTCCGCCGGCGCCCAATCCTTGTTCAGTCCGGCATCGCCGAGCTTGGCCACTGCCTTCGGCCTCGTGTCCCCGCGATCCCAGGCGTAGAGGCGAAGCACCGGCGGCTTCGCTTCTGGGGCGTCATTGTCGCTAAGGTAGGCGAGCTTCCTTCCGTCCTCGCTGAACGTGGCGTGAAGATAGCGCCCCGCGCCAGAAGCAACGGCGGACTTCTTGCCGGTCTTGAGATCCAGATACACGACGCCGTTCTTGGTCTTGTCCTGGGCCGCGACCGTGTAGGCCATCTCGGTGCCATCGCGGTCGAACTCCACCGAGGTCACGTCGGCGAACGTTTGCTCCTTGCCGGTAGCAAGCTCGCGAAGAATCCAGGTCTCGCCGCGCGCCGGGGTCGGCGCAGCGCCTCCTCCACCACCCGCGGCTCCGCCGCGCCGTTGGGCTCCGCCTCCGGCGGCTCCGCCGCCGCGGGCGCCACCGCCTCGGGCAGCGCCACCACCGGCCGGCGCAGCCCCGCCGGCTGGCGCTCCTTGTCTTCGCTCGGGCGCGAGTTGGTAGGCCACCCAGCCTTTGTCGTGAAGTGCCATCCGGGTCGTGCTCACACGCGCCTTCTCGAATTTCTGCCCGCTCTTGAGATCGAGCACGACCAAACCGGCAACGGGTGCATTGGGAGCAGCCGGCGCGCTCTCACCCCCTCCTGGGGCTGCCGGCCGGCCCGGGGCCGCGTTCCGCGCGGCGCGGGTATCTGCGAACGGCGGCGCCTGGCTGACGACTAAAAAGTGAGAGTCCGCCGAGAAGCGGACGATATTGCCCCGCTCGATCTTGTACGTCGACTGGCCGGTAGCCGGGTGGTCGGTACTCGTGACGTAGAGAGTCCCGTCACCCTCCTGCGGGTAAATGCCGTAGGCAATCCACTTGCCGTCGTCGGAGATCGTGGTGCCCCGGATCGACTGCCATCCGTCGTACACGGAGTGGTCGAGCGGTTTCTTGGCCGCGGCGTCCGGTCCGGCGGCGAGGGCGACGAGAAGAGTCAGCATTAGCATGGCGGATAGTGGCTTTTACCCCGAGAATCCGCCCTGCCTGTCTGAAGGAACTCTACGCCGGGGTCTCGGTAGGTTCCACGGGTGCCGCGGCGGGTGCCGCCCGAGGCATCTCTTCCATCGTCTGCGTGAACACGGCCTTGATGACCTCGTCCGGCGTCGTCCAGCCCTGCATGACCTTCGCCTTGCCGTCCTCGGCCATGGTGCGGTAGCCCTGCTCGCGCGCGGCGCGCAGAAGGCCGGTGAAGTCCTCTTTCCGCGCGATCGCCGCTCGGAACGCCGGCGTGCCCATGATGAGCTCGAAGACGCCGATTCGTCCCTTGAAGCCCGTGCCGCGGCACTCGGGGCATCCTTTGCCTTTGTGGAACTGGCCCTTCTCGATCTCTTCCGGCGTCAGGCCCAACATCTGGATCTCGTCAACCGTCGGCTTGTAGGGCGCCCGGCACTTGGAGCAGTTCAATCGAACCAGGCGCTGGGCGAGGATCGCCACGATGACGCCGGCGATCAGGTAGTGCTCGGCGTCCATGTCGACCATACGGCCGATCGTCTCGACCGCATTGTTCGTGTGGAGCGTGCTCAGCACGAGGTGGCCGGTGAGGCCGGCCTGGATGCCGATTGCCAGCGAGTCGGGGTCGCGCATTTCACCGACGAGCATCACGTCTGGGTCTTGCCGCAGAAACGTGCGCATAACCCGGGGGAAGCCCATCCGCTCGGTCACCTGCACTTGGGCGATGTTCTTCTCGTATTCGTATTCGATCGGATCCTCGACCGTCACGATGTTTCGCGCCTTGGAGTCCAACTGCCCCAAGGAGGCGTAGAGCGTGGACGTCTTACCAGAGCCGGTGGGTCCGGTGACCAGGATCAAGCCGTACGGCACCTGGATGGCTGCCGACCACCGCTTCAAAACGTCCTCGGGCATGCCGAGCTTGGTGAGGTCGACCCGCATCGCCTGCGGGTCGAGAAGACGCATGACGAACTTCTCGCCGTTCAAACAGGGGATGCAGCTTGCACGAGCCGAGAGGCGCCGGCCGTTGTACTCCATGTCCAACCGGCCGTCCTGCGGTTCGCGGGTTTCGTCGATTCGCATGCCCGCCGCCAGCTTGAGACGCGCCAGCACGTTCACCGCCTCCTCGGGCGGCAACTGGCCGGTGTCCTGCAGCACGCCGTCCTGGCGATACCGAATCCTAAGCTGGTCGCGCTCGGGCTGAAGGTGGATGTCGCTGGTGTTCGTATCCAGCGCGTTCATCATGATCGAGTCGACGATGCCCACGGCATGCGACACCGCGTCTCCGCCCATGTCCCTGGCCGAGCCTTGTTCGCGAAGGATTAGGCGGAATCGGCGGTTGGCGCCGAAGTTGGTTTGTGAGTAGTCGGTAACTGCCATGAGGTTGTCGCTGTTATATGTGGCGTCGCCGCCCTCGCTTAAAGTTCGAACGCGCGCAATTGGATTATAAGCCGAACTCGGACAAGCGGCTTCGAATCGGGGTTCGAGCCCGCCGGAACGTTGAACCCGACCGCAGGTACATTAGAGGCAGATTTGAAGCATCCGAAGAAGGAGACACCCGAAGAAAATGGGGCGCCGAACCTCGACGTAATCGAGGGCGAGGCCGGCGACCAGACCGTCGACGCGGAGGGGCTCAAAGCCGCCCTCCAGCACGCCATCGACGAGCGAGATCACCTGCGAGACCAGCTCATGCGTTCGGTGGCGGACTTCCAGAACTTCCGCAAGCGGAGCGAGGCGGACAAGATCGCAACCCGTCAATTTGCGAACGAGAAGCTCGTGCTGGACCTGCTGCCGGTGCTGGATAACTTCGAGCGGACGTTCGCGGCCCTCCAGAGCGGATCGTCCCTGGAATCGATCATGGGCGGAATCCAGGCGGTCGAACGCCAGCTTAGGTCCGTCCTGGAAAGCCACAACGTGAGCCGGATTCCCGCCCACGGCGAGCCGTTCGACCCCGAGTTCCACGAGGCGGTGGCCACCGACCACAGCGAAGAGCATCCCGAGAATACGGTTCTCCAGGAGCTCGAGCCGGGTTACCGCATGGCGGACCGGGTGATTCGCCCGGCCCGCGTGCGCGTCTCCAAGCGACCGTGAGCGGACCGCGGTTCGGCACCGACGGGATTCGGGGCGTCGCCAACGCCGACCTCACGCCCGAAGTCGCGCTGAGCTTAGGGTTGGCGGCAGGCGGGTCACTTGTCCAATCCGGAGTGCTTCGGCGCGTGGTTGTTGGCCGGGATACGCGCCGGAGCGGCGACATGCTCGAGGCGGCTCTGGTCGCCGGCTTCACGTCATCGGGCGTGGACGTGGTCCAGCTTGGTATTGCCCCGACCCCCGCGGTTGCGTTTATCACGCGGAAGCTCGGCTTCGGCATGGGCGCCGTGATCTCGGCGAGCCACAATCCAGCCCCCGACAACGGGATTAAGTTGTTCGGCGCGGAGGGCGCCAAACTGCCCGACGAGATCGAGAGCGAAATAGAGGCGGCGATGGGTCGGGCACCCTCCGCGCGGCCGACGG
>DATGIR010000028.1:0-30177 GCA_035295605.1 Fimbriimonadaceae bacterium
CGGCCTCGGCGCACCGACACTTGAGCGCAGTTACCTGACCACCCTCGACGAGTACGGGAAGTGGCAGGTCCTCGATCCGCACGCAACACTGGAACTCGCGTGACCTACGACGAGTCGAGTGCGCGCACTCTCGCGATCGTCGACGAGCAGCTGCTCGGAGGTCGAGCCGATAGGCCCCTGATCGGAGAGATGCTGCGCCGACACCGAGTTCGTCTTCTTGCCGATTCGCGCGTAGCCGGCTCGCTCGCCGGCCAAGAACTGATCCTGACCGCGACGCTCCTCGTTCGTCGCATGGGCATGGCGCTCGAGATCGCCGCTTCAGACGCGCCTCTCCTCGCATCGGGGCCTCCGTTCTCGGGCGGCACACTCCACGGGGCGTTGCACTCTGTTGCCGATCAGCTTCTTCCCGGGACAGAGTTCCGCATCGGAGCCTCAGATGAAGTGGTAGACATCGAGTTTGTTCTCGGATCCCTAGCGCCGACTGGGGCGGCCCGGCACTGCCTTTGGGTAGGAGCCGCCGGCTCTCGCGCCGTCGTGACCGCGGCGCCCGCCGACCTTGAGATCTCCGAGCAAGGGAGGATCGCCTCGCTCGCGGCGGCCGGGATCGTCGCCGCGCAAGCGTTCCGCTCATTCGCTGCGTCGTTGGCGGACGAGTTGGACATCGATATCCCGAAGGACCTCAGCCTCGCGGTCGATTGTGCTCTCGACCTCGTTGAGATTCTTGGCGTCGACGCCGATTCCCTGGTCTCCCCGGCGCTCGGCGACATCGACTTCATCAGCGCCGGTGCGATCACCAACGCCGCCCTTTACACATTGTTCCGGATCGACGCTCGGCTCCAAGGGCGCACGATCGAGGGGAAGGATCTCGATCCGCCCGACCTGAACCGCTATCTCCTCGCGCTCACTCGGCATCTCGGTCTCCCCAAGGTTGACATTCTTGTTCAGGCCGCTACTCCTGTCATTTCCCTCACGGGACGGGCGATGCTCTTCGACGAGACCACTCGCGAGCAGCTCGAACCGCTGGCGAAGACAGTCGCTCTAGGCGCCGACCATGTCCCGTCACGCTGGCTCGTCCAGTCTGCGGAGCCAGCGCTGCTCGTCGTCGGTGCGACCGAAGGTTTCGAGGCTTACGCCTCGTATCACCGGCCGGGAATGGCCTGCGCCGGATGTCTGCATCCGTCTGCGCCGCCCGACGAAGCGACACGGACGGTGGCGACAATCTCCTTTGTCTCGTTCTTCGCGGGTTTCTTCCAGGCTCTGCTGCTCGCAGCGCTTGCGAACGGTGCGGAGCCCAAGGCGCAGGTGATCCGGGCGCTGCCGTTCGCCTTCGCAGGACCGGTTGTCTCGTGCACACCACTTGCCGCGAACGCAGATTGCCCCGTGAGTTGCCGCGCGTCGTTGCTCGCGCTCGAGGCGGCGTAGGTAGCTGCTTTACCAGACGATCGAGGCCTTGCGGCCCTCGAAGATGTAGCCCCAGTTGTTTCGGCGCAGAGCGAGGTCGTACTCGCACCACAGACGCCAAATGGCTTCCCACAACTCACTATCGTGCGCGAGTTCCTCGATCTCGAGGCCGATCTCGCGGGCTTCCTTGGCGTCGATTGCGGCGCCGTGCGAGCGAAAGCGCGTGACATCGCCGAGATGGGCAGCGATTCTCTCGGCTTTCTCTTCGTCGTCCTTGCACTGGTACTTCTTCAGCCAGTTGCCGGCGAACTGCTCTGCGCGTTTGATCGAGGTACGGCAGAACTCGAGCAGCGCCGGATCGAGCTTGTCGAGCAAGGGGTAGTAAGCGGGTGACAACTCGCCTGCCTTTTGCGTCGCTTCTTTGATTTCGTCGAACCCGGCGAGGAAGGAGTGGGCGGGTCGCGAGATTTGCCGTCCGCTTGAGTCCGGCACGTAGATCTGCGGGTCGATCGGCCCCAGTTCGGACGCGAAGCCCATCACGACGGAGTCGGCGGCACAGCACATCATTGTGCCCGCGCTCTTCGCACTCTCTGGGACGATGATCCGGAAGCTCGAGCAGCGAGAGCGGCACATGATGACGAGCTTCTCCGCTGCATCGATATCGCCACCAGGCGTGTTCAGGAGGAGGTCGAGGGGAGCGCCCTTGTCGACATCGTGAAGCAGATCGGCAAAGACGGTGATGATGTCGCGTGTGATCTCCGCGTAGGGGCTGGACGCAAGACAGATCAGGCGACGGCCGGTGTGCGTCTCGATCGCGCGGAGCTGCGTCTGGCGTGCGTAACGCTCGCGCTCGAGCGCGTGGAAGTAGGGCGTCTGCGTCGGATGGTCGAAATCCCGCGGCTCTCCGTCGCTCAGTTCCGGAGGCTGTTCCTCAGGGGTTCCGGTCAACGATGCCTCGAATACGCCCGCGTGCCGACGTTTGGCGCTGCGAGCGCTGCGGTGTGAGGGCGGGAGCTGGACCGGTCTCCTTGCGGCCTTTGAAGAGGCGCTCGTACTGGTCGCGTGCCTGGCGGTAACGGTCGAGCTTCTCGCCCAGACCCTGGTCGTCACGTAGGCGATCGACTTCAGCGAAGACTTTGCGCTCCTTCCTGTCCATCGTTGCTCCCTCCACTCTTCGGGCATCGCCGAATCTGCGGCAGCAAGGCGAGATTATCGCCGCCACCGGATTGCGGCGTGCTCCTATGAGGGGAACGTGGAGCGCCGTATAGTCGGGTTCGGTATTGCCATGCCGTATCTGCGCTGCACCGACGAGGAGTGCGGGACTCGCTTTCCGGCAGCTTCCCGCTTCGAGGATCAGTGTCCGGAGTGTGGTGCTCCGGCGGTGCCTGTCGACCGCGACGAGGACGCGCTGTCGGCGGAACTGCTCGCTGTACCGGGTCGTCCGGCACGTGAGGAGGTAGCCCATCCGGCGCATGCTCGTGACAAAGCCCGGAGTGTCCTCCTCGAACACAACATCACCAAGCCGCCGGTCCCGGTCCATGCCATCGCTCGACGGGTGGGGCTCCACGTCGTCGAGGTCGTTGACCTTGGAAGTCTCAGCGCCCGTCTGATCGGCACTCGCATCGAGGTTGTCGCCTCGGAGTCGCACGGTCGCAAGCGCTTCTCGATCGCACACGAGCTCGGGCACTACCATCTCCATACCGTTCACGGCGCGAATCGGCAGGAGGAGCGCGAAGCCGACGCCTTCGCTGGCGAGTTGCTCGTACCGGGTCACTTTCTGCGGAATGCGGTCGAGCAAACCCGCAGCATCGACGAACTGCGAACGCTCTTCCAGGTCAGCCGGCAGGTGATCGAGATCGCCGCCCAGACACACCAGGTCGGCGACCAACTCAGTTGAAGTCATCATGCAGCTCGACGACACGTGCCCAGAATGCGTCGATCTGACGGGCGCGTGCGTCCTCTGACTCGTCGATGCCCTTGGTGAGTAGGTCACGCTTGATCTGTTCGTCGGATGCCCCCGGGGCTGCGCGTGCAGCGGCTTGGTAGTGCTCGAAAGCGATTGGTTCGCCTCCGCGACTTCGCGCAAGGCTGAGGCGAAGCGGTGATTCAACATCCTGGAGATCGAGCTCGAGGACCCTAACGAGGGAGGCGACACGCCGCGCATCCGTGGCCCACGTCAAGTCAAGGTCGTCGGCGAGTATCCGTTGCAGATCGGCGCGCTCAACGGACGCTCGCTCTGCGAGCGTGACGGCATCCCACTCGTCGGACGCAAGCGATGCGGCGATGAGTGAGCCGAAGCTCGGCTCCGGCGATGCAACGAGGCGAGTCTCGTCTTCTTCCCCTTCCGGTTCCTGATCGCGACTGACGCGACGCCAAAGTGCGTGGAGCCTTTCGCGCTCCTCGTCGCGGCGCAGGTTGCGCGCGTCATCCGGCTCAGTGAGGGGTGGGCCGGCCGCGCGTTCCAGTGTTGGCCGTTCCCCGCCGACTGCAAGCCAGCGGTAAAGGCTGGTCATCTCCCCGCGCAACGCATTGTCGAGCGCTGCGACTGGTGCAGCCAGCTGATCGTCGTAGATCCACCCGTGATTCCAAACGGCCAGAAGCGCGGGGTAGCCGAGGACCTCGGGGTCGACGGTCAGGTCGAGGTCTGTTGCGTCCTCGATTTCCTCTGAGAGCGGGACGACGATGACGAGCCTCGGGTCGCGACGTGATCGGGCGACGATCGCGACAACTTCGCGGAAACCGATGCCGTCAGCCACTGTCGTCCAGATCGCACCTGGGATGACTTCGACGGCTTCCACTCCATCTCGGGAAGGCGCTGCCGCCAGTCCGCCCGTAGGGGTTCGTTGATCATCGATGTTCGCTGGCACTGCGAGTAATCGGAGCTGCGCTTGGCAGCGGGGACAGTGTTCGACGTGCTCGACATGCTCGGTTGTCCCTGTCTGCTTCAGCTCGATCAGTTCGATCAGGGATAGACACTCCTGCCAAGTCACTGGCTCATCCTCTCTCCGAGAACGAAAGCGCGAACAGGATTTCCAACACCCGCTCTTGCGACTCATCAGGTGCCAAGTGGCGTCGGATCACTGCTGAGGCTCTCTTCAGCTCGTTGTCCGCAGTTCCACGGCTGCAGCTGTGGATCTCGGCCAGTTCCTCCAGGGTGGCCCCGTCGGCTCGCTCTCGAAGCATTTCCAGCTGTCTCCCCGTGAGATCGCTCAGAATGGCGTGTGCTGCCTCCTCCGCTTCGGCTTCGGAGATCGCCGGCTGGGCGGCCTCGTCGACCGTGTTGTTGAGTTCGACGTTTGCCGCTTCGTAGGCCCACGCGAAGCGGTGACGGAAGCCGCGGTCGAGCTGTGAAAGCGTGATTGTTCCTTCGAGAAACTCGAGGACGGTTACGAGCAACGATTCCAGATCCCGCGTGGAGAGGATGGTGGGGGCTCGCTCGCCGCGCTCACGGATGATCTGGACGTCCGGCACGACATAAACCGCGCGGACGATGCGTTCGTCGTCGTCGATGCGCTGCGGATCCGTCCAGTTTGCGAGACCGTAGTAATGATCTAGCCACTGCGGTGCCTCTTCGAAGCGCTTGAACGGCTCGCCGCTGTCTAGCAGCTCACGCGCCCGGATCAAGATGCGCGGCCACGCGCGACTCCGCCCCTTGTCACGGAGCCAGTTCTTGAAGGCACGCTGGAGGTAGCGCGCCAACGCCTGCGGCGTAGACGTGCGGTCGAATGCGTGAAGCAACGCGCCACGAAGCAGCTTCTCGGCGAACCAATCGTGAGTCGTGTCGGCGATCGCCTCTTCGCTCCACTCGCCGGACGAAGAGAGTGTCGGAGAAACAGTTCCGCTTCGCAGTTGCGCACCAACCAGTCGTCCAATGAAGGCGTAGAGGTCGGGAGTGACCTCGCCGTCCGTCACGGCGGCCGCCGCCTCGGCGAACTGGTGGTCTGTCAACACCCAGCTCATAGGTCGAGGTCGGTCGCCGCCCAGTTCACGTTTCCGAGCACCAATATGCGCACCTGCTCGGGCAGCACCCCGAGCCTTTCACAGCCTTCAAGATCGGTTGGAAGCACGAGGCGTGGGATATACAGAAAGCGGCCTTGCTTATTGAGGCCAGGGACGATCCCGGCCGCCGTGAGCGTGCCGATCGAACCGTCGGTCGTACGGGGGACCACCCATGCTTGCTGCAGTGGGTTTCCCACGACGCGGACCACGCAGTTCGGTCGGCCACGCTTGCCGTAGTCGAAATCGGTGACCACGTCGTCGAGGCGGATCACCTCGCCCTCGAGAAACGGCCGCGGCGCAGCATCGCCCTGGATTCCTTCATTCACGCTCCTAGTCTGATCCCGCAACCGGTCGTGTTCACGGGCGAGGAACCGTCGGAGGGGGGTCGCAGGGCGAATGGCCCATGATTCAGACGCCTACTCCCGCTGACGACGTTGCGAGGCGTCGGACTCCCAATGTCCCTTCTCCAGGGCGACTTCGGTCTTGCCTTGGGCGTCGAGGAATACGTCGCCGGCCCCGTTTAACATCTTGCTAAGTGCGTTGAGCGTCATAGCGCCCCTCATGTCGATCTTGTAGCTGAGGACGCAGACGGTGACTTGGAACAGTGATAGGCAAGCGCCGTGGCCCGGGTCGGCGAAGCCGAACGGGCTTGGCCCAATGAGTATTCCGGTCGGATCTTTCAGCCCGAGGTCCGTAAACGAGCCGTGGGCGTTGGCGTGTGATGGGTCGCTCGCCATCCGGAAGTACGGCCGAAGGTGGTCGAGGTGAACCGCTTCCTCGATCGTTCTGAAGACAGGCTGCGAGCCTTCCGGGAGTGCCGGAATCGCCCAGCCCCACTCCTTGCCAAAGCCGGGCCCAAACTCGTCGAGTGCCTCGTGATAAGCCTGCTCGATCGCCGCAAAGTCGGTCGGGTCGAGCGGCTCATAACCGAGTCTCTCGTGATACTGGGCGTAGATCACGGCGGATTTGTGTCTCTGAATGATGTCGTGGGCGAGATATCGCTGCGCGATCTCTAGGCCGTGCTCCGTGACAAAGAAGGCGACGACAGCAAGTTCGTGGAGCGTTCGCCAGCGACTATGAGCCCCGGACGGAAACCCAGCGCGGAGCAATGTGAGAACCTCGTTCGCGACCAGGCACGCACGCCCGTGCAGCCGCATGAGCGCGTCGAAGACGAAGTCGTGAGGCTGGTCGGACTCAGGCATATACCGCTCGAAGAAGTCGACTCCAGCCTCTTTGCAGCAGACGTGGAACGTCTCATAGAGGTCGAACGCTGGCCCCCAGAGCGCAAGGAGGTCGGCCTCGAACGCAGCGCGGTGCTCACGATGCTCGGCAAGCATCTCCGGCGCCCCCTCCTGCAACGTCTCGAGAAGCGAATCGCCTGCCTCTCGGAGAGCATCCGCGACGCCTTTCTTCAGCCGTTCGTCGAAGTCTTCATGTTCGAGCAGCGACGCGATCTGGGGGTTGCGGGCCAGATGCTCAACCAGCTCACGGATTACGGCTTCATCCTCAGCCGAGAGTTGCTCTGCATCCATCGGCGACGATCGTACGACCAACGCGACCACCAGACGCAAGGCGAGCGGTCTAAACGCGCATCGAACCCGCGAGGAGATGATGGGAGGGTGCGCCGCGCAGGTCCGGCAGTCTCGCTAACCGGAGGCGGCCGGCGCTGCGGGCGATAGCCGGTCATCGGCACTTGCGAGCAGCGCACGCATGAGCTCGTCCCGGTTCCATAGGCGAACGTCGTTGGCTTCCGCGAGGCGCTGAGCCGGCTCGGTGAAGTACCGGTTCGTGACGACCATCGCGTGATCGCAGTGGTACATCGGTTTTGCGGCCACGGCCTCCTGAATCGCCTTCACTCCGACATTCTTCGTCCACCGCTTCGCTTGAACGACAGTGCGCACTCCGTCCTTCTCCAGAACGAGGTCGGCGCCGTAGTCCCCACGGGCGCGGGTCTCTTCGACCTGATACCCGCGGCTGGCGAAGAGGTGCTTAAGGCGCCGCTCGAACGTGATCCCGTCCATTTCATCGATCTCGCTAATCCCGGAGCGCGCGAGGCGCCGCTCCCGGACAACCCAAAGCACGCCACGGGCAGCAAACACGGCTCCCACGAGCAGCACCAACCACCAGAAATTGCTGAGCGTGCTCCCTAGGGCGTGGGTCAGCGCGGGAAGCAGCTCAGGTGGCCTCGGTTGTCCGGTGGCGAACATGCCAGGACTATCGGCAGCCACCAAGCCGCGATCAAGCATCGTGATCCGGCAGGCCTGTCGGTAGGCCTGCCGGACTCACTGAGTCGGACTAGCGAAGCTTCGCGAGGCGCTCAGCGTGGTCAAGCCACGCCGCAACCTCACGAATGACACTCTCGCGCGGTGGCACACCCTGCGGGAACAACGCACCCAGGAGCGCGTCCCGGTCGATCCCATTCCCGCCGCGAGAAGCTGCGCGCGCGGCGCGCGTAGTGCCGGCCGCTGCGGGCTTTGACGTCGTGCCGGCAGAGAGGCGCCGCCTTGTCGTGTTCCGCTTGGTACTTCCAGCTACTCCGTGAGCTCGATTGCGATGCGCGCCAAGCGACGCCGCCCGCGTGAACTCCCTACCACACTCAGGACAGACCAACGCAGAGCCACTTCCGTTCGATGCCGCAGTACCAGTTGTTCTCGATCGTCTCGCGCGCGCCATTGGCGCTCCTCCTAATCAGTAGACAGGCCGACAAGTATTGCCAGCCAAAGGGACACCAGCGCGCGCATAGGGGCTCGGTCAGTTCGAATAGGGGCTCGGTCAGCTCACACGGGCAATTCTTCCTAGTGTGCTCCTCTAGGCGCGGGCGCGTGGCCGAGCTCGCCTAAGACCCAGCCGCGGGCCTGGCGCCGAGCGTCCGGTGACTTAGGATTCGGAGTCGTGTGGCCAGCGTGGATCACGGCCGTGGCAACCGCAGTCGGCGCTGTTCTTGTCGTTGCACAGCTAACGCGTGCAGTTCATCAGGCACGCGAGCGCGGACGCGATGAGCGGCGAGAGCACACGATCACCATTTATCTGGAGACGCTCGACAGCCGCAGGAAGATCAAGGGCGACGAGCTTCCCGACGATCGAGATGCTGAAGCGATCAGCGAACTGATTGACACCCTCCTGAGCGCGGAGCAGGAGGGGCAGGAACGTGAGCCGGAGATCGCGAGTGCTCGGCGCGCGCTTACGCAGTACCTCAGCTTTTGGGAGGCGGTGGCGCTCGGTGTCAAGCAGGGGGTCTTCGACTTCGAAACGCTCAGGATGCAGGCGGCTGGCCACGTCCAGGCGCTCTGGGCCAACTACGAGCCGTGGATAAGGTCGCGAGGCGAGAAATACGGCGCTCCCCTGTATGAACACCTGCGGTGGCTGGCGGAGAGCTTCAGGTTGGGACGTCCTTTAGGCAATCGATAACTGAGGGTTGGAGGCGACCGACCTCAATCTGAAGCGCGTTCGAACACTGGCATGGCTAGTGCGCGCGCCCTCCCGGCGCGGGCCGCGTGGCCGCTGTCTGAAGGCCCGGCCTCTCGTGCGATGCTTGTCCTATCCGCCTTACCCACCACGGCGCACGCTCTGGTTGAAGGCCCAGAAGCCATGGCTTAGATTGCGCCGATGGCGGGGCGTTCTTCTTATTCGTCTCGGTTGATTGCGCAGCAGCGCGCTTTAGAGCGGCAGGCTCGGGCTCGGCAGAAGGCTGCCCTTGCGTCGGTTCGGGAGGCTGAGCGGGCGCAGAAGGCGTATGAGCGGGCGCAGGCTGCCGAGGAGAAGGAGCGGAAGCGGCTGTATTTGGAATCCCGCCAAGCGGAGGTCGAGGCAATGAACGCGGAGCTCGCGGCCGACGTGGAGGCGTTGGAAGGTCTGTTGGTTGCGACGCTCGATGTGGACGACTATCTCGACTTCGAGACGTTGAAGGTCGAGCCGGAGCTTCCGGTGTTTCAGCCGGGCGGTCTCGCGACGGCGGGCGACCCGCCGCAGCTGTTCCTTCCTATGCCGCCGACGGGGTTGACGAAGTTCTTGCCTGGCGCGAAGGAGAAGCACGAGCGTTCCATTGCAGAAGCCCGCGAGAGCTTCGAGGCGGCGAGTGCCGAGTACACCCGCCGCGAACAAGAGCGTGAAGCGGCGCTCGCCGAGGCGAGAGAGGCGTACGACGCCGAGGTCGAGAAAATCAGAGCAAGCGCCGACAAGCAGAACGAAGAGATCGATGATTTCCGGGCTCGCTTCGAGGCCAACGACGCGGCCGCGATCGTCGAGTACTTCTCGCTCGTCCTCGACGCCAGCACCTATCCGCCCGAGTTCAACAGAACACACCGTATGGCTTACGTGCCCGAGTCAAAGCAGCTCGTCGTTGAGTACGAACTTCCCGGGCTCGACGCGATCCCGACGGTCAAGCAGTACCGGTACGTCAGAGCTCGCGACGCAGTGGAAGCTTCCGACCGGGCGGCGTCCTGGCGTAAGACGACCTACTCATCCGTCGTGGCCCAGACCACCGTACGCTCACTCCATGAACTCTTCGAGGCGGATCGGGGTCAGAAGATCGAAACGATCGTGTTCAACGGCTTCGTTAACTCGATTGACCCGGCGACCGGCAAGAACATCGCGCCGCACCTCGTTACGGTACGCACCTCCCGCGAGGCCTTCCTGCAACTCGATCTGCGGAACGTCGAGCCTCTCGCGTGCCTCAAAGGGCTGAACGCGTCGGTCTCAAAGAGCCCGTCCGAGCTGGTGCCTGTCAGGCCGATTCTCGAGTTCGACATGGTCGATCCCCCGCTTCATCCAAGAAAGCGACGTCCTCAGCGATCTCGACCAACGGCCGAACCTCATGGAGCTGTCACCGCGCGACTTCGAATCGCTCATCACCAACCTCTTCCAAAAAATGGGGCTCGAAACCCGGCAGACCCAGGCCTCTCGCGACGGCGGAGTCGACTGTGTCGCGTACGACCCTCGCCCAATCTTCGGAGGCAAAGTTGTCATCCAGGCCAAGCGATACAAGAACACCGTCGGTGTAAGCGCCGTTCGCGACCTGTACGGGACGATGCAAAACGAAGGCGCGTCCAAGGGCATCCTCGTCACGACGAGCGGCTACGGAAAGTCTTCGTTCGAGTTTGCAGACGGCAAACCGCTCGAGCTTCTTAGCGGAAGCAACCTCCTCTACCTCCTTGCAGAACACGCCGGCATCGAAGCGCGCATCGAACCCCCCGTAGACTGGATCGACCCAACCGCAGACGGGGTCAGCGATGAGGCGCCGGTTGAAGTCTCGCCATCTCCGGCCGCGTAACGCTCGTCAGTGCGTTGTTAGACATCCGCCGGGAGCGCGTTCCGTGCGAGTGGAACGCCGCAGACCTGGTACTCCCGTTGCAGGTCGTCTATTAGCATCGTCCGCATGTCAGAGGCCGCGGCTACCGAGGCATCCGGCGACGACGTCATCCTCGAAGGGCTGGAGGACGAGTTCGCGGAGGTCCTCCCCTATCGCTACTCCATCACCGCGTATGGTGCCGACTTTCTCGTTGACGGCCTCGTTACCCGTCTCGCACAGGGCGACATCTTCGTCCCGTCGTTCCAGCGCGAATATGTTTGGACGCTTCGCGATGCCTCACGGTTCGTCGAGTCGCTTCTTCTCGGTCTTCCGGTCCCCGGCATCTTTCTCTCACGAG
This sequence comes from Fimbriimonadaceae bacterium, assembly GCA_035295605.1. GTDB lineage: Bacteria > Armatimonadota > Fimbriimonadia > Fimbriimonadales > Fimbriimonadaceae > DAIDHV01. The sequence continues at coordinate 11,046 of DATGIR010000028.1, forward strand.
AGAAGGAGACGGAGCGCCTACTAGTCATAGACGGGCAGCAACGCCTGCTAAGTCTCCAGTACTTCTATTCGGGAATCTTCGAGCCCACAGGCGCGCGGTTCGCACTCCGAGGAGTCCAGCCCCAACTCGAGGGCAAGACCATCTCAACCTTGTCCCCCGAGGACCGCCGACGCCTCACCGACTCGATACTCCACGCCACCATCGTTAGGCAAGACACACCGTCGGACGACGACAGCAGCATCTACCACATCTTCGAACGCCTCAACACCGGCGGCCGACTGCTGTTCCCGCAGGAAATCCGAGCCGCTATTTACCACGGTCCGCTCGACGAATTGCTACGTGAGCTCAACGAAGCCGACCCGTGGCGGGCGATTTTTGGGCCTCCCAGCCGGCGCATGCGTGACCGAGAGCTGATTCTCCGCTTCTTCGCCCTCCTCTATGACGGCGACTCGTACCAGCGCCCAATGAAGGCCTTCCTAAACCGCTACATGGCTTCCAATCGAGACTTCACTCAGCAGAGCGCCCAGGAGCTGACAGAGGCGTTTCTACCCACGATTACGCAGGTCAATGAGGCGCTCGGGTCACGAGCGTTCCGGCCGCGCCGCAGCTTGAACGCCGCTGTTTTTGAAGCCGTAATGGTCGGTCTTGCGAGGCGCCTGTTGGGGGGCGCACCGATCACCGACGCTGAACTTGTTCAGCGATACGAGGCGCTGATCGCCGCTCCTGCCTTCGTCTCGGCTACCGAGCTCCGCACTTCGGACGAGCCGAGCGTCGCCACGCGACTCGAACTCGGAACAACCGCGTTCGCGGCTTAGATCGGCGGCTCAGGTGCCGCTTCCTCTCGAAGTGATCCGCTATCGGATGCGTCTCGACGCGCTGTTCGCAAAAATCGATGACCTCCCGGCAGGTGACATCGAGATTCAGTCGCACTGGGCCCGATACCTGTGTGTCCTCGTGGGTGGGTTCATTGACTTCGCCGTCCAGGAGATCCACATCGAGTATTCGCGCGCCCACGGCGCCGCTCCAACGGTTCTCCAGTACGTCGAGTCCAGACTGCGGCGCACGTACAACTTCAATACAGAGGACATCCTCCAACTAGCCGGAGCCTTTGATCCGCTAATCGCGCTCGAGCTGCGCGAGGAGCTTCAGGGGGAACCAAAAGACGCGATCGACAGCATCAACAACAACCGGAACCTCATCGCCCACGGCGCTGACGTCGGCATCACGTACGTCCGCATCAAGCGCTACTACGAGGAAGGGCAAAGTGTCCTCCAGACCCTCTTAGCGAAGTACGGGCTGGGGTAGCGTGGGAACTTCGTAGGTTCGATTCGCCCGCGCCCTCAGCAGCCAAAGGTGTGCGGGTGTGCGGGTATTGGGGCGCCGCGCGTGTGAGGTGGGGCCTCCGCCTCGGCGACGGTGGTCGAGTCCGGCTAATCCATCCGAACCCACGTAGCTGCGCGGGAACCCGCATGGCTCCGTCGGTCAGCTGTGCCGCGGGTCTCGCGATTGTGCGCCGCGTTGTCAGTGCCCGCCCGCTACCGCACTCGCGACTCTCAATCCGATGCGGAGCTTTGGCCATCCGCTGCCTTGAGGTTGAGATCCGATGATGGAGTTCCTCGGTCGAACTCAAGCCACCAGCCGGCAAACTGCGCCGGAGCCTTCACCGTCAGCCTGTGTATCCCGTTCTCTAGCGGCGTAACGTCCACCAGGAGTGCGTCGAAGTCTGCAGTCGTTCCGGTCGGTGCGGTGAACCTCGCGTCCGGATCTACCCGAAGGGCCTCCATGATCTCGTGCGCTATGCGCTCGACCTCCACGCCGAGCAGGTCCTCCACCTCGCCGCGTGGGTCCAGGCTGTAAGCCGCCCATGCTGCCACGGCGTCAATCAACCCAGGAGCTTCGGCCGCCGCGCGTGCCTCGGCTTCGCCTTTCGTATCGATGCCGAGGACCTGCTCAAGCCGACCCTGGGGGTGTAGCCAAAGACCAGCATCACGCCAGATCTCCAGCACATCATCCCGCCGGGAGGCATGCCCATCGCCACCGAGGGCCGCGAGCCAGTCGGCCCTCGCCGCGGGGTCCGGGGGAACGCTCGCCTTGCCCATCCGGTTCTGGATGTCCTTGAGCGCTTCACCGGTCTTCGGCGGTTCAACTCCCACGGTCTTTGCGTAGCTCTCAACAACCGCTGGTGTTGCGTCCATTGCCCGTCGTACTTGGTCGTCGAAGAGTGCATCGAGATCCGCAATTGCCCGGACGTCAAGGTTGAGTTTTCGGGTGATCTCGAACCAGAGAGCTACGCCGCCTGTGCCAGTGCAGTCCACAAGGTCGGTTTGGGCGACCGCTTCGCGCGGTTGGGTTCTCGCGAGGGCCACGCTCAGTGCACCGACATCATGCTTGCCTTCCACTAGAACGGGGCGTGGGGAGAACACGAGCTGGCTAACAAGCTCTGGATTCGCTTGCAGGGTCGCGGTTACTCGTGCGCGCTGCGGAGTAAGGATTTCGCGCCCGATGTTCACCGGGGCCTGTCCAGGCGAGAAGAGCCAAATCGCATCCAGATCAGCGACATCTGTGGGCCGGATGAGCATCGGCTCGTGCGTGACTACGAACGCGGTCCGCTCTGTACGCGCGCACTCCATCTCCAACTCTCCGAGCCAGAGTCGAATGATCGCAGGATGAACATGGAGTTCTGGCTCGTCGACGATCAGCACGGACCAGTCAGGTCTGTAGGCCGCGGTGAGCAGAGTGACGACTTCGCGTAATCCGTGTCCCTCGTCGCGCAGGAGCGAATAGACGGAGTCTCCGACCCGAACATACGGGTCCAGAAAGCCGGATACCTCTCGGAGCAGCACGTCGCGCCCAAAGGCCCGACGGATGAACGCGGCGACACGGAGCCAGACTTCGGGTTGTTCGCGGAGCTGGTAGATCTCTTCGACAGCCGTGCCGTGAGCCTGAGCAAGCTGCCGCGCCTGGTCGCGATGACTCTTGTCAAGGGGCATGCCCTGATGTTCGGCCTGATTCGGGATGGACGTGTAGCCGTAGTTGGAGAAGGTCATGATCCCCGAGAGTCGGTCGGTGCCGAGATACCGACTCTGTGGGATATGAGTCGAGAGCAATCGCGCGGTCCGGGACTTTCCAGTCCCGTTTCGGCCAACGAAGAAGCCCGCGGGCGTGGGCCAATCGTCCAGGCTGAAGAACACCTCATTGGCACGTGGCTCACTCGGACCGAATACCTCAGCCCAGGTGAAGCTCAGACTAGGGCTTGGCAGGCTCACTTCTGCAGGAGTCTCTCATCAACAAGGGTGAAGGAATAACGGCTCCTGCGGCACGGAGACGCCGTACTTCGGAATCGGCGAATGGGCGCGGTTTCGCGGGTCGGGTGAGCACCGGGGCGACAAGCTGTGCGTGGTGGGAACTGGTCTAGGACGGGCGCGGTCACTCCCCGGTGTCGTCGTTGCCCTCGTCGTCGGGCCAGGTGTTTCTCACGAGCTGGTTTGTGAGGTCCACCAAGTGCCCGAGGTTCCATGTCTGTGGCGCGAGCAGGATGCCCTTGCCGATGAAGTAGGCGCCCATGCCGTGCGCGATGATCGCGAGCCAACTCTCCCCGGCCTGGTCTCCGATCTGAATCGGAGGACTGCCGTGGAGTAGGAGGTACACACCTGCGCCGATGCAGATAAGCGAGCCGACGATTGAACTGAGGATGCTCACCGGGGGTCCCTCCGTGAGTCGCGGATTTCGTGCATCCTCCCAGCCCGCTTCCGAGATGGCAACGCGAGGTTTGAGTAGTACTCGGTTAGGGCCACCATGAGTGGCTCATGGGAACCCTCACCTTCTCAACCTCGCACCAATCTCGCACGCGCCAACAAGGAGCAAGATCTGCGAGAGTGGGATCCGTTTAGTAGTGCCTCTATGCAGGGGATTTCTAGTGGGCGCGGCTGGGATCGAACCAGCGACCCCTCGCGTGTGAATCGCTCTACGATGTTGTCACGGGTGGCCGTTAGTGGCCTTATGTCGCTCGGTTAGGGCGAATCAGCGTCGGGTTGTTCGTCGCTTCTGGTTGTCTAAAGTCGACTCAACCTCGCACCGATTTCGCACCGCGACCGGTGCTCTCGCCGGCGGGGCAAACGGACGTACGACCCCTCAACTTCCGATTGAGTTGCTCTGCGAGTGCGGCGGGAGCGCGGGCGCGATGTCCGTGCCGTTCGACTGGGCGAGCTGTGTGAAAGAGGCTCGCGGGATCTCGAGTCGGGGGTGAGTCGCCGGGTCGAATTCCGCTGCCGGGCGGGTGTCCTCTATGTACACGTCCGGGGGGACCGCGGCGATGTACACGGTTGGGCTGCGCGGTGGGTGCGTGGATTCTTGCGTTGGTGTCGGAGGGTGTAGCGTGTGTTCTGGTGTTTCGCCGGGCGTTTCTTCTGGTTTTGGTCGTCGCGGCGGTGGTGTTCGTACCGTTTGGTGGTTCGGCGGCGTCGGCGTCTTCTGGTGTGGAGACGGACGTGGTCTTGCAGTACGGGCAGAAGTCGTTGTTCTTTGTGCCGTCGGCGGCGACGACGATCCGTGTGTATGAGGAGTACGGGGATCTGAGTGCGTTGCGCGCGGATGTGTATGTGCCGGGGGCGTCGTACTTCGTGACGATGGAAGCGCCGCAGGGGCAGAAGCTGGGGCCGGGCGACTATGGCGGCACGGTGGGGAATTCGTCGAGCCCGGATGCGCCGACGCTCGATCTCTCGTATAACAGCCGCGATTGCCCGGGTGCTGGCCATTTCCGGATTCAGTCGCTCACGACCGACGCTCAAGGGAATGTGACGAGTTTCGCGGCGACGTTTGAGCTGGACTGCGGCTCGTACGCGTTTGGGGAGATCCGGTACAACGTGGCGGGTGACGGGGGGAACGTGATCGTTGGTCCGCAGGACATGTGGTGGCCCGACGCGGAGACCGATGTTCCGGCGATTACGGCTCCGGTGACGGTCGCAAACCCGGGGCCCGGGGCGGTGACGATGGGAGTGTCGTCGGTGAGCGGGCCGGACGCGGCGGACGACGTGATCGCTTCGGATGGCTGCGCCGGCGTGACGCTCCAGGCGGGTGATAGTTGCCAGGTTTCGGTCACGTATGAGCCTCTGGCCGCGGGGGCCAGCCAGGCGACGCTGAACGTGCCGGAACAGGGCGGCGCGGCACACACGGTCGCGCTCGACGGCATCGTTTCGGCTGGCCTGACGAGCGGCGCGGTGCTGACCACATCGGGTAACGCCGCGGGGCGCGGCACAGGTTACTTCTTCCGCGGCGGCACGATCTCGCTGAATACGTATGCGCGCGGACGCAACGGCGTGAGCGTTTACGCCGACGATGGCACGAACGGTTTCGGGCTCGTCTTCGGCGCGGCGCCCGGGCAGCCGTTTATCGCGGGCGCGTACAACAACGCGCACGAAGGCAGCTCGCTCGACACGCAGCCGTACATGGCGATCACCGGTACCGGGGTCGGGTGCCAGGCGCCGACAGGGAACTTCGACGTCCACGAAATAACCGTCCAGCCGAGCGGGATCATCTCGAGCCTGTGGGTCACGTTCGAGCAAACGTGCGCAGGCGGACCGGACGAGGCGTTTGGCGAGATCCGATACAACGAGCCGGTAGACGCCGGTAGCGCGGTCGTCGAGCCGCTGAACATCAAGTGGCCTACTGCCCAGACGGACTCGGTGCCACTGACCGTTCCGGTGACGGTGTGGAACCCCGGCCCCGCGTCGGTGCAGCCTGGCGCTGCGTCGATCTCGGGGCCAGACGCCGCTGACGATAGCGTCGCCGCCGATAACTGCGCCGGGAAGACCCTCGCGGCCGGCGACACCTGCACCGTCTCCATCACCTACCAGCCGCTGGTGGCGGGAGACAACCAAGCGATTCTCTCGATCCCCGAACAGGGCGGAGCGACACACACCATCGCGCTCACCGGCTTCGTGTCGTCCGGGCGCACCCAGTACTCGCTTCAAAGCGATGCCGGGGACTTCGTCGGGCAGGGACTCACGTACTCCTACGTCCCGCGTAACGCGACGTTCTCCGCCAGTCTCGGGCCATGGGGCAACGGCCGACAGCTGCTACAGACCATCTGGACGGGTACGGACGGGAACTTCTGGGTCGCGCAGTTCTCGCCGCCGATCGGCGAACAGCTCACCGTAGGAACGACATATACGGACACCTCGCTGAGTCCGTCTACCACCGGAGCCACGATGACCTTCGCCGGCCCGGGCGGTTGCGGCGCGGAGACGGGAGCGTTCAAGATCACCGACCTCGCCGTTGACGCCTTCGGCAACCTCCAGCGGATGGGTGTCCAGTTCGTCCACTACTGCGACGGAACGACGACCGATCCGCTCGCCGGTCCAGCACTGCGCGGGACGCTCCAGTACCAGGCGAACTACATCGACACCGCCACGCACGGCACCACGCTCAACGTCTCCGGCCAAGTCTCACCAAACGCGCCCGGCAAGACCGTAACGGTCGCGCTACAACGCAAGACGCGGTCGGGCAAGTGGATCGCGGCCGCAACCAAGCACCTCAGACTCGGGAAGTCGAGCGACTACTCGACCTCGTTCACACGCCCGAAGGCCAAGCTATGTCGAGCAGTCGCAACCTTTGCGCCGACCAACAAGCAGCTTGCGAGCCGCACTATAAAACCGTTCAGCTGCTGACTTACGGACGAGCCCTCGCGCAAGCGTCTTACTCGTCGGCCGGCCGCTGCGATTCCGCCCGCAACGACGCGGCCACACATATTCGCGAATCGGCGCAACCGGAGCCGACCAGCGCGACTGGCCGGACACTCGCCTGACCGGCAGGTCGCCAAACGTGGGGTCACCACTGCCCACGGCCAAACATGCGGGTTCGAGGGGTGGTGCGAACAGCGTGCGAGGGGATGACCTCCTGGAGGTCGCGATCGTGGGGTCACGATCTTGAGGCCGTTGCGACATCCAGCCGGCCGTGGTGCGAAGCCACGATCGACAGGTGAGTCCGAAACTCACGAGCGGACAGTGGTGGCCCCATCCACGGCATGGGGGCGATCTTTGGGGCGAGGTTGCATTTCCGTGGCGGGCACGGCAAAGTACGGTCCTTGACCGGAGACATGGACTTTCGTTTCGAGATCGTTGATGGAGTTGAAGTCGCTTTCGAGGGTTCGTCTGACGTATCGGAAGCGACGCGCGATCTTGTCGACAACATCAGCGGCTTGACTTCGACAATCGTCGGACTCGAGCAGGGATCAGACGAGCCGCGCCTTATAGCTCACCTAGGCGAGGCGCGGGCGAATCTCCTGCTGGCAGCGTCGGCTGTCATGGCTTCGGTGGATTACCGCTGCACGCTGCAGGCTCCACCTGAGGACATTCGGGCTCGGCCTGGGCCTACTGGCGACATGGTCCGTCGGTGCTTCCATCAGCCGTCCCACTGCTGGGATGGAGCCTGGAAGCTAATCGACTGTCCCGGCTAGTGGCCCGCATCGGCCAAGCGGCGTTCATCGTGCTCAGCGCAATGGCGGGTTTCGGCTTGTATCGGGCTGTCCGTGAAGGGCTGTGGTGGGTTCTGGCGGTGGCGATTGTTGCGGCCGCCTGCATGGCTCTCGCACCGCAGTTGATCGCGAAGGCTGTCGTCAAGCGACAGCCTTCTGCTGCTGTCTGGATAGTTCAGTCATCGCTGCTTGGAATCGTCGTACTCGGTGGCGGGATCGCGGTAGGCGTTGCCGCTCTCGGCGCCCTCGTTGAGGGCGTCGTGAAGGGCAACAGTGATGTTGACAAGGCCGTGGCTCAGACAATTGGTGGTGCGGTCGGTGTGGTCGGATCCCTGCTTGTACTCGACGATCTGCAGAAGGGAAGCGGAGCGTTCTGGCCCTCTTCGCGGACGCGCGCCTTACTTCGGGCCAGTTTCGCGGCGACCTTCCCGACGGGCGGGACCGCGGGATACGACGCGCTTTGGGAAGACAGACTTCAGGCGAACCTCGATTCCAAGACGTACGACGTCACCGGCTGGGGCCTGAACGCGCGTCTTGTACGCGCGAAGGTGATTAAGGCCAGTCTTTAGCCGCCGGAAGTCCGCGACCTACAGCTGGCCAGCCGGGCGTTCGAACAGTCATCTCTTGAGCCGTGTGAGACGGTTGCGCCGTTGCACGGGTACGCGGCGCGGGCGCTGCCAGTGAGGGGTCGAACATCCTTCTGACCTGGAGTTCACCCAGCGAGAGGTGGAACACCTGTCTGACCTGGAGATACCGAGCGACGGGTCACCTCGGGGAGCAGCGTGTATTCCTGGGTCGCAGTGGCGAAGTGGTGTGCGAGATCGAGATCTCGCCGCCGTCGTCCTTGACCGCGTACTGAACCCGCGTCGGGAAACGGCTCGGACGGGAGGCTCCATTTTAGGCTCTTCGTGATGTGCGTGCGAGGGATTCGCGGTCATGGATGGTGCGCTAGAGCGGAGCTCAGACTGAGCGGGGCTATCGATCAGCGGAAGTTGGGCAGAAGGCGGACATTGTTGACATTAGTTAGAGGATGGCATTCGTAGGCTTGACTTTAGATTGGAGGCTGTGCGAGAGTGAGTTCTCTTTCATCTGGCGTGCTTCCAAAGGTGGGTGAGCTGTGAGGTTCGGAGCGAGGGTCGTAGTTGTCGTGGGCGTCGCGCTTCTCGCCGGGACTGGACTCGGCGTTGGGCGTGCTTCTGCGTGTAACTCTGGTTGGGATAGAGATCCCAACGATGGGGTCCACTATTGGGCTGGCGCTCAAAGCAGTGGAACGTCGTACCAGGTCAACGGCATCCAGTCCATTCTCAGCACGACTAATCCAACGGTTCCTGACCCTGGCCAGTACGTGGGGGCGTGGATCGGTATGTGGACCTACGACAACGCCGGGAATACCGTCCTCGTGCAGGACGGGCTCTTGAAACAAGAGGGCACCGGTGGTGTCGTGACCACCTTCTACCAGATCAACGTCGGCCCCTCTGGCTACGTCGCCTGGGCAGGTACGCCACAGAATCTGACACCCGGCGACAACAACAACTACGAGGTCTACTACCAGGGCGGACACGCGTACTTCGATTTCAACGGTTCGCAAAAGGGAGCGATCGACATCACTGACCTGAACCCCCCACTCAACGGGATCACGGACTTGACCCCTTGGTATCCCCTTGCCAACGGCGAGGTTTCGTCGTTCGCGCAACAGATGCCGGGGACGCTCAATAACCAGGAGACCTGGTCAACGATTGAGCTCCGACGCTGGGCCGGCTCCGGTACAGCCTGGGATAGCTCGATGAACCAGAACTGGGTTACCACCGGTTTCCCGCAAGGCGCCTCAGGAGGCGTGTCGCAATCGAGCGTGAACGGGGCGTTCAAGAACACCGTCGCCGACTACTACGGGTACCCCGTCATCCAAGCCTACGACACGTGTTCCTCGTCATGAGAACGCGGATCGCATTCTCCGTCGGAGTTCTGCTCCTCGCGACCCTGGTGGTGATCCTCGCTGCTCTCGTTCACTCTCCCAGTGGTCAAGCCACGACGTGGCCGTTCGCAACCCTGACACCGGTCGAAATGGGACGCGCAGGGGTGACCCTCAGCAGCCCAACTCGCACGCTCGCTGCGCTCGCCCCCGCGCCAGTGAGTGCCCGGGTAGCCGGCTCGGCGGCCAGCAAGGCGATGGGTGACGCCAAGGCGCTCGAAGTGAGGTACGTGCATTGCAGCGATACCTGGGCGGTTCCGAACATCGACCAGAACTGCTACGCCGTTTCGGTTGACCCGGCAAGCGTGCCGCTGATGGGGTCGGCGAACATGCCCCAGCCGAAGGCTACGTGGGGCCTCGTGATGATCGATCCCTCGACAGGTGCCGTCATCGACGAGCGAGGCGGAAACTAGAGATCGCCCGGGAAGAGCCGGGGAAAACGATGCGTACGTGTACGAGGCAGTAACGACTAGATCGAGGTGGGGTCCACCCCGAGCCCTCGCCGCCCTCGCCGGCATTCTCATCATTGCCGGAGGCGCATGGTTCGGGGTGACCCGCCTACACGCATCCTCTACGCCACCGCGTCCTGCCGGCGCCGCGCTCGAGGTGACTACTTGGCAGTTTGGTGTCGCAATCAGGCCGCGCGGCATCTTTCGCATCCCGCTCGTCCTCAGAAACGGATCCGACTCTCCCATCACGCTAGGCACCGTCCGAGCCGTCTTCTCACTCCACGGAGCACCCGTTTATCCGCTCGGCACCGCATGGGAGCCGTTCCGAGCGTGCGACGCCTCGCCCTTCGGATGCCCAACCCAAGTTGCCAACGCGCCTCCAGCTCGTGACCAGCTCCACGCCCCGTTCCAACTCGCCCCGAGAACCTTCGCTTATGCGTGGGCAGCGTTCCGCCTTGGGTCATGCCACGCGGTCGCCGCGCGCGTGCATCCCAACGATCTAGGCGCAAACCCGAACTTCGTTAGGGCCATCGTTGTCACCTACCGCACGCCCAGTGGGATGACCGTCCTTCAGAAACTTCCCAGGCTGCGATTCGCGCTGGATCAGTTAGGCATCTACGAACACTGCCGCTAGAGCCTCGGCTGCCACGGGCCTGCCGGGACACACGCGGCTGAACGGCTGGGTGAGGATCCCAAACCCAGCGGGTATGTGCGTCCGGGGGCGTGCGCTAGCGCTGTCGGGATTCCCGAGTCTCGCGGGTTGGCCTGCCCGGGAGCGGAATCGTGGTTAGGGGGACATCTTCGAGGTCGGCTTCATGCAGCCCCGGCGCGACGTGAGAGTCGCCGTCGCGATCGTTATGTTTCTCCTTGACAGTCGCCTCCTGTACCTGGCTGCAGGGCGCGCGCTGGATAGCGCCTCCGAGTGGCCGACCGGACGGCCAGGGAGTGCGGCGCTTCTCCGAGCATGTGCCACCTCAGGAGGGCGATTTCGTCGTCTCCAGCTCAAGACCACCGTGTGCGAGGCACTAGCTACCGGCTAGGCTTGACCCAGCGTGTTCGGCTCGCGTCAGCAAGGCGGCAGAGTGCTTGTGGAGGGTGTCCTCGCGATCTGCTCCCTTGTCGCGTTTGTTATCGGTCTGGGAGCGTTGGTCTTGATCGAGGCGGTTGCGAACCTCATCATCTTCATCGCGTCCCGGACGCGGTCACGTCGTCTCGAAGCCATTTCGGTTCGGTGTGCGCTTGTGGCGGACGTAAGCGAGGTTGCGGAGCTTTTCTTCCTCCTGCGCACCCTTACACCGTTCAGAGAGAGGGGCTCCGAGCGGGATAGTTGACTATTGTTGACAGAGCGCTATGTTAAGCGCTCGTGCGGAAGTTCCTACGGCCTCTCGCGTTCCAAACAGGTCTCCTGTTCCTCGCGGCGGCATGCTTGGTGGCGCCGTACTCCCGTCGTTATCCCGGGATTTGGTACCTCGGTTGGCATGTTCCAGGAATCCTTCTCGGCATGGCCGCTGTCCTGCTCATCTACGGCGGTCGGCTTGGAGACTGGGGAATCCGGGACAAGGCGCCGTCTGATGTCCGGGTGGGCGTGCCGCGATGGTCGGCCTTCTCTCCTTTCAGCTTGACCATGGCGGCTGAGTTCCTCCTCAACCCCCGCCTGTACACGCCTCGGATCTACCACGAGCTAGTCCCGGCCGACGGTCTCTTGCATCACCGCGTGCGCCGTGAGTTCACACTCCCCGGGGACGAGTCAATCCAGACCGGACGCACTCGGAGGTATTACGTCCCGCTTGTTTTCGCGCAGCGGGGCGAGTTAATCGGGCGCCTCGTCGTCCGCTCGGACGCGGACGCCCGGGCGATGCTCGTCCCGTACCCCGTAGCGAGCGAGTTGACCTTTCTAGTTCTGTGCATGCTTACCGAGCTTCGTCTCGACTCGTTATCGCAGAGACGCCGCCGCGAGGGCTTCAAGTATCTCTCGAGCCTGAAATCGTACGTAATGACAGACGGAACGTATCGCTTCGAGCCGACGGACCCTCGGCGTGCGGTCGTCGGGATGACCATTAGTCAGTTGAGCCGCCTTGGTGATCCCGGAGATGTCCGTTGGGCCGCAGTAATCCGCCTTTAGAAGGCTGTTCTGGAGTCCTACATTGTGTTCGCTATGGTGGACGCCCACCCAGGGGACGAAGTCATTTTGAGTGCTGACTACGCCGTCCAGCTGAGCTCGCCGCATGCGACAGGCTTATCCGATGAGGGGCCTTGGATTGGGCACGAGGGCGCCTATGGTCGCTCTCCGTCAAACGTGATCAAAGATTTTCTGCGCGTCTTGCTCGGTATTCGTCCGTACGTCTACCGAGTGATTCTCAGCTATGCCGCGCAAACGTCGAGCTATCATGTCCGCTTTTCAGGGCCGGATGATCAGTACGTGTCTCGTCTCGAAGTTGACGCGCTGACTAATCGAAAACCAAGTCATCATGCGCCCGTCGACAACGACGTTGCGGAGCGAGGGTCCTACCTAGTTGTGTCCCAGTCAGACGACTCGGCCACGACAAGTTTTCGGCACGTGTACGTGCGGCCGTTGGCCGTTGCATCGGGAGAAACCGTTGAAGGGCCGACAGAACTAGTTCTCCGTGTCGGGTTGCGGGAGCGACCACCAGGGCTGATCGGTCTAGCGTTACTGATAGGCGCTATACAGATCATGACGCAAGCCGTGGTGCTATGGAAGTACGACGCGATCTTCCCTGGAAGTGGCAACGCCGATATCGCAGCGCTCCTACTGGCTTTCCCTGCAATCGTCTCTGGTTGGATCGCGAACCAGATCGGTCCGGGGAGACTCCAACGTATGCCTTTGGCGGCAGTCATAGGCGTAGTCACGAACGGTGTCGGAGCAATCACTGCAACGCTCTTCGCGCTACTCGCTGCTGAACGGGTGGAGGCAGTCAATCCAACCTGGCACGTCGGTCGTGTACCGCTCACCCATGGATATTGGCTGGTCTTGCTCGCGATCGAGGTCATCGTCTTCTGGAATCTGGCATACCGTTGGATGCAAGGAACGTTGATCTACTACGGCCGCTGGCGGAGGGAGCGAACGATGGAGAGGTACGCGGTGTGACGAGCCTTGCGCGTCTCAGGTTGACCGACCTTCTGGCTCCGTCGTACAATGGTGGTGTTGGCCTGTTTTTGTCGGGCTTTAGGGCGATAGATTGCTCGATCAACAGAGAGTGTCGAGCTAGAACAACGAGGATAGAGAGATGGGGTCCAAGGAGAACACCCTCCTGAACAAGTGAGAGCGACGATGAGCGACGGGCGAGATTAATGAGTAAGAGCGATGGTGACGTTGAAGCTTCATCCTATCGCGGACTTAGACGGGCCCTCGCGCGCGGAGAGACCGCACAGATAGCCGAACCGATCGAGAGTACCCACTGGTTCGTGGGATATCCGGAATCGCTACTCGAACCCGGAGAAGGTGAGACCGCGGCTCAGAAACTCGAGAAGATGGAGAAGTTGGCGGCCCGGGTGTTGGAGTGGAATAAGAAGCTCTAGCGACGCAAACACAAGCCGTCACCGCCTGAGGCTTACCGAACCGGCTTAGGTTCTTCCCGCGGTGAAGGCATCTAATTGTGCTCTGCGAGTTAACGCCTATCGGAAGGTTGTGTCATTGAAGGTCCTTATCGTTGCGACCATGTATCCAACCGAACGCAGCCCGGGCACCGGTACTTTCGTCGAGCAGATCGCCAATCGACTGAGCGTCCGGGGACATCATGTCGATCTCTGCGTGCCGCCGGCCGGGCGCGCTCAGGGTGAGGTGGTCGGTGTGCGGCTCCACCTCTGGGTAGGGCTCAAGGCCGTTTGGATGACGTGGAGGAGAAAGCCGGACGTAATCTACGGGCACTTCCTTGGGCCGGGGACGATCCTCCCGGCTTTGGTTAACCGGCGAACACCGATCGTCATCACCTGTCATGGCGAAGATGTGAGGAATCTCGGAACTTGGCGGTTGCCGGGCTTCAGTGCGAGGATCGTCGCCGCGCGTGCGTCGTTCATTGTCGTCTCGCGGTTCCTTCTTGAAGAACTCCGAGGGCATGTGCCCTCCGTCTCGGCCGCAACGCCGGTGATTAGCTGCGGCGTCGATCTGAAGTTGTTCCCGCTGCTTCCCGCGCCCGACGGTCCGACGGCGTACTTGTGCATCGGGACACTGAGCGAGCGGAAGAATGTATTCGCACTCGCACAGGCGTTTGACCAGATGAGAGGCCCGGGCGAAACGCTTACGTTCGTGGGTTCCGGGCCTGACGCAACAGTGAACAAGCTGCGGAGTTACGAAGGCGTAGTCGTAGAAGAGGCGATCGTGCATGAGAAGCTGCCGGCTCTCTTGGCAAGAGCCCACGTCGTGTGTCAGCCGAGCATCCGTGAGCCCTTCGGACTAGGCGCGCTCGAGGGGTTGGCGGCCGGCCGTGCCGTGGTCGGTACGGAGAACGGTGGTCATCAAGAGTTTATCCCGCGCGGGTCGGGGATTGGAGTACTCGTCAATCCGCACAATATTGACGACATCGCCCAGAAACTGCGCGAGGCCGCGAGCTACCGGTGTCCGAATCCAGAGGCCCGTGAGGCTGCGCGATTGCACGATCTTGACCTCCAAGTAACGAGAATCGAAGAAGTTCTCGCCGGGCTCGTTCCGGGCTAGGCGTCGCTTTGTACGTCCGGCTGATGTCTACTCCCGCATCAGGGATCGGGCGGGGTCCCTGGCGATGGTGTTTGGCGATCTCGCCGAGGGCGTCATGAACCACATCGGGTCTAGCCGAGATTCTCGACGAGCTCATTGACTGGATCGGTTTGCCGGCGCAGCCGGAACGTAAGCCGCGTGTACGTACGGCTAAGGCCGGTACCGACGCGTAACCGCTCAGGAGACGTTCAATGGTCTGATAGGTGCTCGAAACGGTGTCGTACAGCTCGCACGCTCCGCAATGCCGGCTCAACCGCCGCGGGGGACACCAACATGGCGCGTTGGACCATTGTGAGCGATTTTTCGTCCGGAGCATGTGAAAGCGGGACGCCAGCAGGCTCGTCGCGGACGTCGGCCGAAGAGCTCAGCCGGCTAGCCCTTGCGCGTCCGAAGAGTGCGTCCCGGTCAATCGCGCAGTATGCGAGTGGATGCGCGCTACATCGTCCGACCACACGGGCACGGGCAATCCCGCGCGGATGACGCAGACAACGCGCTAGCGCGTCAATGAGAGACTCCTGTCTGGGAAGAGATATGCAGCTTTCGCTTGAGTCGTATCAGCCTAGGAATCAGTGAGAGCGTGTAGGCGGTGAGGACAGCGAGGAAGAGAACGACGGCGACGATCGAGAGCTCGACCGGGTCGTAGCTCCGCACCGCATTCCAGAGGCCGTTGTCGTAAGCGCGTTGGACCCAATGGCTAGTCAAGCGAATCGCCTCCGGAAGAAAGATCGCAAGAAGCGTTGCGGCTGCCGCAGCGAGCGGTGCCGCGCGGGTCTTGATCGCGTCTGCGACTTGCCGCCGCTGCCGGCCCGCGTCTTCAAGGTGGGTCGGGACCTCGACTTGTAATGCCGCGGCGATATCGCTGTACCAGAGCCCGAACAGCACCGCGAGGACGGCAAGCAGCAAGCTTCCCGCCGACAATACGTCAGCATTCGACGGAGCTGTTGTTCTCACGCGGGCATGGGAAGACCAAACCGCTCGCAGAGTTGCAGGTACGACGAGCGGCGAAGCACGTAGTTCGACACCGTGCCGCGCTTCTTCTCGATTTGTGGAAGAGAACCATCGATCGATCCGATCACGCGGTTGAGGGACTCGACGATGTTCTCGGAGTTGACGGTCACCGTCCAGTCATCGCCCTCGGCTTCTGCCCCTTCGACCGTGCTCTTCAGGCTCGAGTTGATGGCATCCTGGAGCTCGTACTGGTACTTGGCGATGACCGACCGGATCAACGAGCGGCTTTGCGACGCGGTCGTCTGGAACAGATCCGACACTCGCTGCTCGTCTGGGATCTGGCGTTCGAATGGCTCCTTCATCAGGAGGAACAGGCGATATTCGTGGATGTCAGCGCCCCGCGTGAAGACACGCTGCCCGATGAACATCCGCGTGTATTCCTCGATCGCCGCCGCTGCGTAGGGCGCAAGAACTGCATCGAGATCGCGTGGCTCGCAGTGGAGGATTCCGGCCAGCTGGCGACGCTCATCGTTAGTAAGCGGCAGTTCTATCGTGATCGCCATCTCGCACCTCCAAGTCGATGAGCGGAGACACCACTACTTCAGCCTTCTGCCGAAGGTGTTCATGTAGTTCTCGTCGCGATAGGTATCGAGGAACGTCTTCGCGCCGGCGCGTCCGGAGTCGAGCAGCCATTGCTTCTGCTCAGGTGGCAGGTGGAAGTCAGTCGTGCCGATCGTGCCGGCGCTGATTGTGCAGGTGCGAACTTCGGTCGAGTGGGATAGGAAGCGTGCGTCCCAGGCGTCGGTCGCTGTGTGGAAGATGTCGACCGCCTCTTCGACGGCCCATCCGAGGTCGTGGATGACGGTGTTCAGGCCGCCGCCGACTCCGCCTCCGTTGACCAGGTGGAATCCGAACGTGCGCCGCAGGGGTTGCATCTCTTTCGTGTCGAAGATCCAGAGGGGGAAGTTGGATAGGACGCCGCCGTCGACGATCGTCGAGTACGTGTCCGTGCCAGTCGTCGGGTCGTGGTAGGTGAGGATCACCGGCTGGAAGAAGTAGGGGATGGACATGCTCATTCGAACCGCGTCGGCGATCTTGAGGCTGTCGGGGTCGAACGCTTGTCCGGTCTGCGGGTTGCGGTAGTCCTTGATGTCGTCGGGGAGGACAAGCATCTGTTTCCGGGTGATATCGGTGGCGATCATTTGCAGCCGGTAGGGCGAGCCTTCTGATGGAGGTGGATCGCGCTTGACGGTTTCGAAGGTCGCTCCGTTCAGCTGCTCGTCGATCCAGCGATGGAATGCCTCGCCGTGAGCGAGGCCGTGATGCGCGGCGAGGTTGAGGGTGCCGCCGAGAATGGTCCCGCCCGGGCCGAAGTCCTCGAACTGTGCGAAGTCGAGCTGCATGAACAGCTTCTCGAGTTGGGCCGGTGTCTGGCCGGCCGCGAGCAGACAGGCGACGATGGAGCCGGCGGAGGTGCCGGCGAGGCCGACCCAGTCCGTGATCTCGGCGCGTGGATCCTCCTCGAACTGTAAGAGCGCTCCGACCAAGCCCAGGCCTTTGACGCCGCCACCCTGGAAGACTCCGTCGGCGCGGTGCTGCTCGTCGAGGGGGCTCATTGGCCGCGCTTTCCGGCGCGTCGTGTTGCTGACTGTTCGGAGGCCAAGACCCTGATCGCTGCTATGCGGCGCTGGAACTCGGCTACGCGCGCCTGAAACTTGGCGAACGCCGCTTGCGAGTCAGCCGTTAGCGGGGCGTAGTCCCCGGTCGAGAGTGCGAACGACCAGCCTTCTTCCCGCATCTCAACAGCGATGCTTGTTCTCTCGTTGGCGCGAAAGCTTGGTCGGAAGATCTGGTTGAGGCCGCCGACAAGCGCGAGCACGAGCCCGATTCCGAAGATGATCCATGAGGTCGTATGGCCGCGACCGCTGTGCGATGCAGCCGCAGCGATTCCCGAGGTTGCGAATCCCCCTACGACAACAACCATGCTGAGCACGGTGTGGGTCCGTCGGTCGCGAGCGGATCCCCAGAGCAAGTCGCGGAGTGGATAGGTGAATTCGCTGGCAACCCAGTTCTTGTACAGGTCTGGGTCGTGGGCGGGTGGAGGCAACGCCTCCACCCGCTTCAAAACGTGCTGACCGAGTTGGATCACCCCGATCAGCTCGTACTGCGCCACGCCCAACCCGCGCCAAAGGCGTTGCAGGAAGATCCATGACCGGCGCTGGCGATGACCGCCGCCGAACGGCGCGCTAGCACTCAACTCGTTCGCCACATCGCGCTCCATCTACGAGACGCTGGCGCGCCTTCGACCCCTCGACCGAGACGGCGGGATCAGCCGCGGCCCGTAAGTCATCTGGAGGGGCGTACGTCGTTGTGACGATGAACGGACAGCGCATACAAGCCGTCCGTCCCTGTTCGCTCCACCAGCGGCAGGCTGGGCGGATCCGGCACGGGGGCAGCCTTGAGATCGTCGTTAGGCGAGTTACGCTGACCTTGGCCGCAAGCCGACAGTTGGAGCCGTCGAAGTGCTGACAACCGTCGCCTACACACGGAGCCGCGAAGCGGAAGACCTCGGTCGGTTCGACCGGCTTCGATAGCGCCAACAGCTCATTGCTAACCGGTTGTGGCTCGGTGAGGTACGAAACCAGCGGTTCCTCGGTGCTGCCGCCTACCACACCGATGACCTTCGCGCCTTCCATATCGGGTTGGGCGCTCGGGCAGAGGAGATGCAGCTCGGCGCTCACTCTTCCACTTCGACAGCCCGGAACATCTGGCCAGGCTGGAGTTCCGGCCACGCGACGAGCCCGACGATGATCGGACCGGGGAAGCGGCCGATCGGCACTTTGCGCGCTTCGAGCGCCCGGAGAACGCCGTTAAAGGCAGCGTGTGTGACTTCCTCAAGGGGTAGCGGATCCATGGTTGCCATCGAGCCTCCTCCACGTTGATGATCCGCGACTCTACGCCCATCGAGTGATCTGAGTCAACAAAAGAAAGACTGAGTCAACAAACTAAAGGCTTGGCGTCCGACAGGGGGTTCACACTTGTAACTGTTCCGGCCGGAGCTGTTCCGTCAATCGACTGAAAGGACAGTTCCGTGAAGGCGAGGATCTCTTTCCTAGCCGTCGTATTCGGCGCGTCGCTGCTTGCCCTTCTGATGGCCGATGGCGGCATCTGGCCGGGCGGCTGAGCCGGGTCTCAACTGGGGCGGCGACCTGATGTTGCCGCCCCAACTTCTCGCTAGAGCATCGATGCGGCGCCTATAGTGAGTTTCCATGCCTCGCAGGTCGTCAACACACATCGATAACCCCGAAGCGGTCGGTAAGCGCGTCCAAACAGCGCGCAAAGCCGCGGGAATGAGCCAACGACAGCTCGCCTTCCCTGGTTGTACGGCGGCCTACATCTCGCTGATCGAGTCAGGAGCCCGCGTGCCTTCGTATCAGGTCCTACGAGAGTTCGGCCGGCGGCTGGGAGTGGGGGTCGAGTATCTGGCGACGGGCTCGAGCAGTGCTACAGAGGATGATC
Organism: Fimbriimonadaceae bacterium; assembly: GCA_035295605.1. Taxonomy (GTDB): domain Bacteria; phylum Armatimonadota; class Fimbriimonadia; order Fimbriimonadales; family Fimbriimonadaceae; genus DAIDHV01. The sequence continues at coordinate 30,113 of DATGIR010000028.1, forward strand.
CGCTCTTCGACGCTGAACTCGCTGCTCGTCTGGGCGACCATGAGAAGGCCCGCGGCGCATACGAG
>DATGIR010000029.1:0-8964 GCA_035295605.1 Fimbriimonadaceae bacterium
AGCTCCGGCTCGAGAAGGGCGCGGTGCTGCGCGGCAGCCCCCGCCAGCACGATTACGACAAGGGCGTGTGGAAGGCGTTCGTGATCGCCGCCGACGCCCACGACATCGCCATCACCGGGCCCGGGGAGATCGACGGCAACGGCGCCGCGGTGGCCGAGGACGTGAAGCGGCTCGTCCACGTCGGCGAGCTCACGATTTGGCCGGGCCGGTGGCGCCCGAACGAGGTGGATCGCCCGGAAGTCATCGAGATGACCCGTTGCCGGGACGTGCGGGTGAAGGGGATTTCGATCCGGGGCGGCTCCGGCTGGACTCAGGTATACCGCGACTGCGTGAACCTTCGGGTGGAGGGCGTGCGGGTCAACGCGAACGCGTACTGGAACAACGACGGGGTGGACGCGGTGGATTGCCGGAACGTGCGCATCGCCGATTGCGACATCGATGCCGACGACGACGGAATCTGCCTGAAGTCCGACAAGCACGAGTCGGCGTGCGAGAACGTGCGCATCGAGCATTGCCGCATTCGAAGCGGGGCGAGCGCGATCAAGTTCGGCACCGCCAGCAACGGCGGCTTCCGCCGGGTGAAGATTCGCGATATCCACGTGCACGACACCTTCCGTTCCGCGGTCGCGCTCGAGTCGGTGGACGGCGGGGTGTTGGAGGACGTGACCGCCGAGCACGTCCGCGCCGTGAACACCGGCAACGCGTTCTTCATCCGCCTCGGCCACCGAAACCCGAAGTGGCCGCCGGGTCGAGCGCGCCGGGTGCTGCTCAAGGACTTCGATGTGCAGGTTCCCGCCGGGCGGCCGGATGCGGGCTACCCCTTCCCGTGCCCGCCGTATCCCGAGAAGTTCAACGTCTGCCCGTCGTCCATCGTCGGGCTTCCGGAGGCGAAGGTCCGGGATGTGCGGCTGCAGAACATTCGGGTCCGCATGCCGGGTGGCGCGGACGCCAGGTTGGCGCGGCGGCTCGACCAGGTGCCGGAACGAAAAGCGGTGTATCCGGAGTTCTCGATGTTCGGCGAGCTGCCGTCGTGGGGGCTGTTCCTGCGGCACGTGCGGGGCTTGCGGATCGAGGGGCTTCGTTTGTCTTTGGATCGCGCCGACTACCGGCCGGCGTTCGCGGCCGAGGACGTGGCCGGGGTTACGGCGAGGCGGGTGAAGGTCGGCGGCGCCGACCCGGCGCCGACGGTGATCTTCCGCGGCCCGAGGGTGCGGTTCCCCGGCATACACTCTTCGATACGGAAGCCCGTCGGGCCGGCTACGGGCCCGTTCTATTCTGCTGCTCGATGAGGGCCGCTATCCTCTTACGCGCTTTTCGATTGACCGCCCAAAGGTTAAGCACGGCCACGGGAAGGGACGCCGCAAAACAAAGGCCGATCCACTTTGGCGTATTGGGGTCAACGTAGCATGTTCGCGAGCCAGGACCAACGCAATACAAGTGGATAGGGTCGAGTCCGAGAGCCGAACACGCCGAGAGCTGCGACCCCAGCGCCCACCGAGTCATTTCTACGTCATAGGTCCAGTCCTGACCCTTGACCTCGAGTCTAAAGACGTCGCGATCTGGCGACGGGCGGGTAGTGGCGCAGGCCAGTAGCCTTGGCGGCACTTCTCAGGATTCGATTTGATGGAGCGTTATATCGCGGAAAGTGAACCGGACAAAGCTGTAATTACTCGAATAGGAAGCGAGCCAACTGTTTTCCGCGTAGGTTAACCTGTATCGATGGTCTCTGAACCAATAACCGGTCGCGTCTCCGTAGTGATAGACGACCGGATCGTGTGGGCCAAGGAATCTGGCCCCGAGTCGGGCGGTGGATTTTCTAGCCGAGACGGGCGCGAACTAAGCGACGTCCTGTCGCTCCTGGCTGAAGCGACAGGACAGGTCATCGCTGAGTTACGCGCCCTCCAAGACTCGCAGCCCATATCGAATGCTGGCGGAGCCGCCGCCCACATCGATCACGACGTTCCAATAACCGCTATGCGGTGCCCGGATCGTCGCGGGGCTTCGCCGGACCAGACCGCCGAGGTATCGGAAGCCTGAACCCGACTGGTACGACGCGAAGTTCGCATCGTCCATGAGCATGAAGTTGCACTGCGTATCGCAGCTGAGTTGAACAAGACTGCCCTTTTCAAGATACATGGGCGTGTGGAGGAAATCCAATAGAATCTCCGTGGCAGTCGGCTTTAGGAGCCAATTTCCTTGAACCCCTGATGGCGTCCGGTCCGTCCTTAGATTGTTCGCTTAAAGGATTCAGCCGGGTTAGCTGCTGGTTACACTTTTCCCGGCGTTGAAAGCGAAGCCCCACACTCCTGGGGCTTCTACTATTTAGACGGGTGTGCGGCCAATAACGGTGCCACCGGTTGGCAGCCCGATGTCTTGACTGCTAATTGTGGGGCTGATGCCGGTCAGCGCCGCGTCCAGCTACGCCTGGCCAGCACGAATCAAGTTATGGGCCGCGCACATTGCTTCATAGAGCGCGGGGTTTGCGGCACTAACCGGGCGCATTGGGACCAAAGACGTCGCTGACGTCTCAGCGCGTCCGACGGAATGATTGGGCGAGGCATCCTTGGCCTGCCAGGTCACTGTGTAGCTTACGCCGTTCTCGGCGGCATGGCAGGCGATCGTCTCGCCCTCCCTCGTGGCGAAGATGTCGAACCCGTCAATGTCAAGGCGAAATTCGGTCTGTTCCACGTCACGCGGGTTTCGGCTTGGCCCATCGAGCGGCTTCGGCCTTCTTGGCGATCTCTGACCGTTGCTCGGGGGTGAGCGCGGCCTTGCGTCCTTCAGCGCCCTTCCGAGCCCGCCTCGCATTCGTCGTCGTCATGCCGGTAGCTAGCGTCACCGCGTCGAAGGCGATCTGAGCGAAGTCTCTGCGGTCGCGTTGACCCATGGCCGGAGTATACGCGTGGACATTTGCCGGAGGCCGCGAAGGGCCCCCGGAACCGAGGACCCTTGAGGGCGCAACGGGAATCGAACCCGTCAACATCCGCTCTTCAGGCGGAGGCATTCGCCAGTCTGCAATGCGCGATCAACCATAGAGGCTCATCGCGAACGCGCCGAGCCGGTCATACCATCACACGCACAAACGCATACTAGGGCGTTGAGACAACAAGACCGACGCGGCAACGCCGGTCTTGGGAATTCTCGAATGGTCCTAACCACTGCGAGGATACCATGCTGCCCGAACCAAGCACAACAAGATTGCACGCTTTGGCGCCGAGTACCTTTTGCCGGACCATAGGTGATAACATCGTCCGCGAGTGGCTGCGCAGAAACCGGGGGGCGATTTCTTGGCTGGATTAGGCACGGGTGTGTACTCCTACCGGGCTGCCGCCGATCTACTTCAGGTGAGCTCGCGAAGGATTCGCAGCTGGGCCGAAGGTTATTCATATCAGGTCCTGTCTGGTCCGAAGAAGGCCAAGCCCGTTTTGCAGCGTCCGAAGCCCGAACGTGGAATCTTGACTTTCAATGATCTGGTTGAACTCTTCTGGGTCAAAGCGTTCATCGAGAAGCGCGTTAAATTGGGAAACGTGCGAAAGGCGGCGGAACGGCTCGCGACGAGATTGAATGATCCGTATCCATTCGCAAGCGTTGAATTGAAGCTCCACGGATCAGAGCTGATTGCGGAGTCCTTCGAAGGGCTCGTGAATCCGTCGATCGGGCAGCGCGTATTTGATGTGATACGTCCGTTTTTGGAGCAGCTTGAATTTCAGCCCGACGGATCGGCCGTCTGGCGTCCTGCAAGCGGCGTGGTGATCGATCCCAAGCGCTCCTTTGGCGAGCCATTGGTAGAAACGTGCGGAATACGCACTGACATTCTCTATAACAGCTACATGGCGGAGGGCAGGAAGGCTGAGCCCACGGCGGATTGGTACAAGGTCAGCCCAGCCGACGTGATGACCGCTTACCACTATGAGGTGCGATGCCGAAAGCGGGCGGCGTGATCTTCTTTGCGGATAAGAACTTTCCGGGCACGCTTGCAGATTTTTTGCGGCGCTTAGATTGTCACGAATTCACATACCTTCTTTGGGAATATCCCGACGGTGACCCCGGCGATGACGTTTGGATTCCAGAGGTTGCGGCGAAGGAGTGGATCATTTTCGGCCGGGACCGGGACATCCTGACGAATCAAGCCGAATACGAAATCCTTCGCAAGCATAAGGCGAGAGCGATCTTCCTTTCTGGCCGTTTCGATCACATGACGAGATTCGATCAAACGGTTTGCTTTTTTAAGTGCTGGGAAAGGCTTTGTCTCAAGTCCCGAAGCATGGCGCCGGGCGACGTCCTGATAATGCAAAAGCAGGGTCAAATCGTCAAGGTGGACCCGGAGAAGTATAGGGCTAGGATCTTGAAGCAGAAAGCCGCCTCAAGACGTCGCAATGCCGGCAAGCCTCAAGGGCTTGGAAAGAGAGGGAAGCAGCTCGTCGCCAAAGCAAAAGCGGCGAATCAGCAGCCCGATCAGCTCGGCGGCCTCTTTGCCTAGGTAGATCCGGCCACCGATCCATCATGTGCACCATCTCGTCCGCCGTTCACACATGATCCGTCAGCCCCGCCGCCATCGCCGGCGTGCATTTGAATCCAACAGCCTTGGTGAGCGTCTGGTCCGGGCGGCAGAGGTTGTAATGCTTCGGAAATAGCGCGGCGCTCGCCTAATGGTTCTCGATCTTCTTACTGAACACGTTCGTCAGGCGAGTGAGCCGGAGGTTGTACATGCGGATCGTGAGGTTGATCCGTTCGACGTAGGACGTGCTGATCTTCGCACGATCTGGGTTGCCCGTGATCGGAACCGTCGTGCAGCCCGTGCAGATCGGCGGCGAATTTAGCTTCTCGAGGCTGTTCTCCGGCCCGTAGCGCTGACCAGCATCGCGTAGTCAACCTCGCAACCAAACGAGTTCTCGACGGCCTTCAGATAGACGTTGTGACCGTCGGGTGTGAGCTGAATCCAATCCGTAACCCGGTTCGCGACATCCTCCATGAAGTCAAGGGCAATGGTCGCATCCCGCGTGCCGACCGCGCGGCTGACAAGAGGCTTAGAATCGGCATCGAGGGTCGACCAGGTCCAGACCGAGCGCGTGCCTTGGTGTCGCTCGAGTTGTCAGCCGGAGTCAGTGCGCCATGCCCACTCCCGGTATACGAACTCCGATGCCACTAGCGGCCCGGTCGCGAGGATTTTGGCGCCATACGAACTGCCGAGGATAAGAATAGCGGATTCCGGCCGGATACTGCTTCCATAGTAGCGCTCGAATAAGGTTCTTAGGGGCTGGGACGCCTTCGTCATGAATTCTTGCTTCGCCGACGCCTCCGCCGACGCCGGTATATAGTCGATATCGCCAACGACATTCCCAAGCAGGAATTCGTCGCACGCCAACTCCCGAACGCGTGGAAATTGGAGTTCATAGCGGATCCCGTAGCTTTCGTGAATCACGCCCAGCGCCAGGACGCCTCTGAAGCTGCTCAAGAAGCACAGATCTCCGTCGTGGACGTCGGGTATCGAGAGGACGCCGTCGTCCGAGAACTGCACTGGCTGCCACTGCGATGGGGCTCCCCAATGCGCAGAACTGAGGTACATTCCCTCGGTTGTCACGGTTCTAGCTCGATCGGGGGCAGCCTCGGGATGTACGGTTGCCTGGGGAGCGGAGGGTCCCCTTCGGCCCACGGAATACCAGATCCTCGGTTGGCTCGCGTTGGTGCTCCACCTCCAGGCGGGCGGCCCCAACTGTGAGTATGCGGATACGGCATGTGGCCGTGGCCTGCTTCCACTTGCATGGAAGGATACCCGTCCGGGCCGTACGTTGTGGTTTGCTTCCCACCTCGAAGGGTCGCTCCTGGAGGCCCCTGGAACGGCGGATAGTCATCCGGTACGTCAGAGACTCCTCCTCCCCCATCACCATCGAACAGGCCACCGCAAATGAGTTGTGCGAGCAGCATTGGATCGGCGGCGAAGGCAGCTGCGCCAGCCATGGCTCCTACGCTTGCACCGGGGTCTGGTGAACCGTAGTTCACGCCCCCGTTGCCGTTGCTTGTCGGTGCCTCCGCGACCGCAGCCGCTCCCAGCAAGATGGCGATTAAGATAAGAGGCAGAAATTCGCCCGAGGAGTCAGCTGATCCGAGCGGCCCGCCCGCGCAGTACCCATACAGGTTCGTCCCGCCGTTGTAGCTGATCGGGTCGCGGGTGAGCCACCTTCCGTTGGCCGGATCGTAAAAGCGGTGCTGGCACAGGTAGAGCCCGGTCTCGCGATCCAGGTAGTAGCCCGACCCGCCGTTGTAACCAAATGGATCGGTAACGGTGCCGGACACGACCTGCTCGTTGCCCCAGGCGTCGTATTGCGTCGTGGATAGGACGTTGCCGCCGGTGTCCGTCCGATTCGAGACGTTCCCCTGCTGATCCAGGACGTATTCGATCGTCGAGCTGCCCGTCTGCCGCGCCACCAGCCCGTCCGGCGCGAACACGTTCAGCGCGAGCACGTCGCCGGAGCTGTCCATCTCGATGATCGGCTCGCCGCCGTCGTACAGGAAGTACGTCGTTCCCGCGCTCGTGGCCTTGGAAGCACGGAGCCCGTCGGCCCGGTAGGTCGCCGTGAGTGTGGAACCCAGCGCCGTCATCCGGTTCTCAGGATCGAAGGAGAGCGAGGTCCCGTTGTAAACCCAAGGATTGCCGTTGCCGTCGAACGAGAACTGCGAACCCGATAGCTGGTTATCGTTGTTGAACGGAATCGTCGTCCCATTCACGCTCGTCCGGTTCCCCGCGGTGTCGAACCCGAAGCTCGAGTTCACCGTCGTCGCCCCGTTAGGGATCCCGGAGGCGGTCAACCGATCCTTGGCGTCGTATCCAAACGTTCGGGCCCCGTTGGGCATCCCCGAGCCGCTGCCGTAGTTCGCGCTGAACCCGGTGAGGTTGAACACCCCGTCGTAGGTGAAACTCGAGAACGCTGGCGTGTTTCCAAACGAGGAAAGCGCAGTCAGGCCGCCGACCGCGTTGTAGCTGTAATTCGTCGAGATCCCGTTCGCTAGCCAGCGCTGAGATTCCCACCCGTTATCGTAATAGTGGGCGCCGTAGGCGCCGGCAGGGGTGGACACGTTCAGATATCTGCCGTCGACATCGTAGTTGTAACTGTAGTTGCCGGCCGGCGTCGTCATCGCGCTTCGCGCGCCGTCGGGGTAGAAGGAGTAGGTGAGTGTCTTCGCACCACCGGACATGCCCGAGTAACTCCGAACAGACTGGGTGACGTCGCCCAAGTCGTCGAGCGAGTTGGTGATCGATCCGGTGCCGTCGCTGACGTAGTAGGCTCGGTCGTACTGGTCGTAGGTGACGCCCACGTTGAGGTAGGTAGTAGCCGGATAGATGATGGCGTTCAGCAGTCCGTCGCCATCGCCATATCCGTAGTTCGTAACGACGCCGTTTCCGTCCGTCCGCTGGGTCGCTTGGTGCATCACGTTGTACACGAACTGCGCGGTGTCATACCCGTTGCCGTTCGCCAACGGGTACGAAACCTTCGTGAGATCGCCGGAGAGCGGATCGCTCGCGCTGCCGTACGTGTAGGCCGTGGTGTGCGAGTTGCCGTCGGTTAGGCTCTTGATCCAATAAGGCGAGCCGTAGGTGACGCTCGTGCTCTCGGCGTCGCCGGCCACGCTGAGGGTCTCACCCTCCAAGCCGTAGGTATAGCTCACGCTGCGGCAGGAGTTCCCGGATTCGTCATATGCGGTTTCGGTCGTCAACGGACCGCCCGTGTAGAAGTAGGTCGCGGTCGTCGTCGCGTTCCCGGTCCCGGTGTTGCCGGTCGCCGGCGCGACGATCGAGGTGGTCTGGTTCGCTGCATTGTAGGTGGCCTGCCATTCGTTCCCGGTAGCGTCGGTTTCGTTCACCAGGTTGGCTTGCCCGTCGTACCGGAGGTGGGTCACCTTGCCGAGGGTGTCCGTCACCGTGATCGGCTGTCCGAGCGCTTCGTTCTGGTTGTAAGAGCCGTCGGTCGTGTAGCCGTACGTGGTCGTGTGATATGTCGTCGCGTTATTGCCCGGGCTCTGCACGGAAGCCAGATTCCCGAGCGTCGTCCACGTGAGCGTGGTGGTCTGCTGATTGCCGGTTCCGCTCTGTCCGGGAATCGGCGTCTTGATCGTATGCAGGTTTCCGCTCGGCTCGTAATACGTGTAGGAGGTCGCGGTTTGGGTTCCCGACCGGGTCGACGTCACCTCGCCGACCGTGAAATTCGTGTAGCTGATCGTGTTGGTGGTGACCGTTCCCTTCGGCGTTGTCAACCCCTTGAGGTTCCCGAACTGATCCCAGCTCAGGCCCCAGGTGTGGGACAAGCCGTCCGAGACGCTCGAAGGCCGGAACGGATCGTTGGGATCCGCGTAAACCGCGTGCACGACTTGAGATCCGGCGGCGTTGAGCACGTCGGTCAAATTCATGTTCGCGTCGTATCCGACCGTGTACTGGTATTCGTTCGTCCCGCCAGGGTTCGCGAACGTCACCGTCGTCTGGTTTTGCGTGTTGGTCCCGGTGAAGGTAATCGTGTTGCCGTTGGCGTCGGTTATGCCGGTGAGGAGTCCGTTGTAGGAGCTGTAGTGGATCGAGGCCGTGGACGTCCCGCTCCCAGTCGGCGAGGGGACCGTAATCGAATCGAGGAACTGAAAGTTCTGCCCCTCGGGGCCGTTCCCGTCATATTCGTAGCCGTACTGGTAGCGGATCGAGCTCGAATTGATCTGCGAGACCTGGTAGAGCAAGCCACTCGCGTTATATGTGTAATCGATTTCTCGGCCGTAGCTGTCGTTGACCTTGGTGTACATCCCGGTGTGGGAATCGAAGGTGAGTGCCAGCCCGCCTCCCGAACCGCCGATGCTCGTCAGAGGCTGCATAGCGGTGCCGTTGATGGTTACGTTCGTGTAGCCGAGGTGCAGAACGTTTCCGTTCCGATCCGACATCGCCACGACGGTAAAGGGGCTCAGGTTTTGGTTGTTGCCGTTGGTCGT
>DATGIR010000030.1:0-12213 GCA_035295605.1 Fimbriimonadaceae bacterium
GCATCGCCGAAATGAAGACCGGTGAAGGCAAGACGCTCGTCGCGGTCGCCCCGATCGTCCTGAACGCCCTCGCCGGCCGTGGCGTGCACCTCGTCACCGTCAACGACTACCTCGCCCGTCGCGACGCCGTCTGGATGGGGCCGATCTACCACTTTCTCGGCTTGTCGGTGGGCATCATCCAGGGCCAGTCGGCCGACTCCGACGAGCTCGGCGGCTCCTACACGTACCTTCCCGGCGCCGAGCACGAGGACCCGCGCTACATGCACCTCGTGCCCTGCAGCCGCCGCGAGGCTTACGGCTGCGACATCACCTACGGCACGAACCACGAGTTCGGCTTCGACTACCTTCGCGACAACATGGCTTTCTCGGAAGAGGACCTGGTCATGCGCGAGCTCAACTACGCGATCATCGACGAAGTCGACTCGATCCTTATCGACGAGGCCCGAACCCCCCACATCATCTCCGGACCGTCGGTCGAGGACGTGAGCGTGTACAAGGAGATGGACGCGATCGTCCGGACCCTCGAGCCCGAAACCCACTACACAGTCGACAAAAAGAACCACCAGGCCCAGCTCACCGAGGAGGGAATGGACGAGGTCGAGCGGAAGATGGGGATCGACAACATCGCGAGCAACCCCAAGATCTTCCACCACGCGAACGCCTCGGTGAAGGCGTACGGCTTGTTCGACAAGGACGTGGATTACGTCGTCCGCGCCGGCGAGGTCGTGATCGTCGACGAGAACACCGGCCGCATGATGTTCGGCCGCCGCTTCTCCGACGGCCTGCACCAAGCCCTGGAAGCCAAGGAAGGGGTGACCGTTCAGCGCGAGAGCCAAACGATCGCGACGATCACGTTCCAGAACCTCTTCCGCCTGTACCACAAGCTGGCGGGCATGACCGGCACCGCCAAGACCGAAGAGGACGAGTTCCGCAAGATCTACGGCCTCGACGTGGTCTGCGTGCCAACCCACCGGCCGATGGTTCGAACCGACCTGCAGGACATCGTCTACAAGGGCGCCGAGGCCAAGTACCGAGGCATCGCCTGGGAGATCCTGCGGCTCTTCACGAAGCAGCAGCCCGTGCTCGTCGGTACTCGATCGATCGAGATGTCGGAGATCGTTTCGGGCCGGCTGACGGCGGAGATGCTCCAGCGCCTTCTGGTCGTCATCCGCCTGCGCGAGATGGCGGACGTGAAGAAGGAGCTCAAAGGCTCTGAGAAGGCGGACGCGACCAAGCTCTACGAAGTGCCCTTGCCCGAATACGACCGGCAGATCACCAACACTTTCCTCGCCAAGCTCGACCTCTCCGGCGACGTGCTGGAAGGCGACTGGATGGACTGGTTCCTCAAGTCGACCGAGCTCGACGAAGCGGACAAGCCCAATCTGGAGGAGGCTCTCAAGCACGGCATTCCCCATAACGTGCTCAACGCGAAGTACCACGAGCGGGAGGCGCTCATCATCGCCGAAGCCGGCCGCAAGGGCCAGGTCACGATCGCCACGAACATGGCCGGCCGCGGTGTGGACATTCTGCTCGGCGGACGTGTGGAGGACGACCTCGTCCGCCTCGCGCGGCAGGCGACCGAGGACACCGAAGACCTGGAGCTCTCCGCGAGCGACGAGTATGCGGCGACCTTCGCCTCCTACCGCCGCGGCGGAATGGAGCGCGCGGCGCCCCCGCTTCCCCTCGACGATCAGGAGCGGCGCGGCATGGCTGAAGAGGTCCGTGTGCTCGGAGGGTTGTTCATCCTCGGCACCGAGCGGCACGAGTCCCGGCGGATCGACAACCAGCTTCGCGGCCGGTCCGGCCGTCAGGGCGATCCCGGCTGCAGCAAGTTCTTCGTCTCCCTCGAGGACACGCTGTGGCGGATCTTCAACGCGCAGATGCTCGAAAACCCGGTCCTCAAACTCTGGCCCCCGATGGAAGAGGTGACGACGAAGTTCATCACCGGCATGATCCTGAAGACCCAGGAGCGCATCGAGAACCACTTCTTCGAGAGCCGCAAGCACGTGCTCGAGTACGACGACGTGCTCAACGCCCAGCGCGAGGACATCTACGCGATGCGCCGCGAAATCCTGCTCGGCAAAGATTGCCGGGAGGAGCTCCGCAACTACGTTCCCGAGATCATGGCGGGCCTCGTCGACAACGCCTGGGTGCTCGACGAACGGGACAACCGCGAGTACGACTACAACCTGCTTTTCGAGGACCTCAACGAAGTCTTTCCGCTTGTCGACTTCGCGACGATCTCGGACCTCGAGGCACACCAGCCGGGAGAGGATCTGCACGCCTTCGTGACCGAGCAGGCGCTCAAGGCGTACGACGCCAAGATCGAGTCGCTGGGCGAGGAGGCGATGGGCTATATCGAGCGGCAGGTCATGCTCCACGCGGTCAACAACCGGTGGATGGAGCACCTGCAGACGGTCGAGTACATCCGCGAGGGCATCGGCCTGCGGGGCTACGGCCAGGTCGATCCCCTCATCGCCTACAAGCGCGAGACCTTCGATACGTTCGTGGGCACTAAGGCGGGAATCAAGGAAGACGCGGTGAAGATGCTCTTCCACGCCCAGGTACAGGCTGCCCAGCCGGAAGTTCCGCCGATGATGCTGCGAATGGACGACGCCCTCCCGGAGGCCTTGGAAGTCGACGGCGAGGCGACGATCCCGGCATCGGACTTCCCGGCCCAGCTCACCGACGCCCAGCTCAAAAACGTCGACTGGAAGAAGGTGGGGCGGAACGATCCTTGCCCGTGCCGAAGCGGCAAGAAGTTCAAGTCTTGCCACTACGCGATGCTGCGAACGCAGGGCGTGATCTAAGGCTAAGGGCGCGGAGGGCCCCAGTAAGGCTCTCCGTTCCGCCGGCTGCGAAAGAAGAACCAGAGCACGCCCGCGACGATGACGACTGCGACGGCGAGGGCGATCCGCTGGGCGACGCCTGGGTCGCTCATCCGGCGGCGCGGCTGCACGTTGATGGGGACGGAGTCCGCAAAAAGCGGGCTCACCGGACCGGCCTGACGTGTAGCCCGTTGCATCTTGCCGTCGTCGCCGACGATAAACAGCGCGCTCGCGTCCGAGTCGACGACCTTATCGCCCGGGCGCCCGATTGGTTTGAAGCTCGCGGCGGAGACGTGAGGCTTGATGTCCGTTAGCTCGATGTCGACCCTCCAGCGCGCGGCGGTGGGGGGCGTGGTTCGTCGGATCGTGCACACCTCGATCTTGGTCGGTACCCAGCCGCCGAGCTTTCGCGCCTCAGCCACGCGATGGATGGTCATTTCCGCCAGTTGAGGGTCCGGCGCGCCGCCCGGGCCGACGCCATAAGTGAGCACCTCCTCCTGCTCGAGCATGTAATCCCACTTTGGATTGAGCCGGAGGGTGATGCTCTCTGCTCCGGGGAGGCCGGGAACGTGGAAAACCAAGTGGCCGTCCGCCTCGAATTCGGCGGCTACCGGATACTTCCCAGCCACCTCGACCAGAAAGCCGCTGAAGCGGCTCATCGTGTTGAAGGGCACCGCGTACCCGGATTGAATCGGGCTCATCCAAAACGGGGTGCCGTGCTTGATAACGGTGAGGGTCCCACCCACCGAGGCGCCGGATTGGTCCAACTGGGGCGCCCGGACGTAGCCGCGGGAACCGTCGTAGAGGGCTTCCCAGTTTCGGCCGTTTCCCGCGATCGGGCCGGTGAGCGTCTTTAGGTACTCCTTGCCGTGGTCGTAGGCCCACTGGTGGAGCACGGGCGGGCCGCTGCTGCCAAATTGCTTGACGGTGGCCTGGGCGCGAATCCGAAGCGCGCTCTGGTGGGCTCGCTCCAAGCATTCGAGTACCTTGGGAGGGACGGATGCTCGGGCGGTTCCCAACAAGCCGAGCAAGCCGAGGAAGGCCATTCCGGAAGTGCGAGTCATCGGATTGCTCCCTCGGCGCTAAGCCCGACCTCCCGAGGGGCCCCAGTCGTCCGGCTTCCTTCGCCGCCCGCGAATGAAGTAGGCGACCGACCCGGCCACGATGACGGCGAGAATGACCACGGCAACTGTTCTGACCTTGCTCGGGTCGCCGCCGGGCTCCTCCTCCGTCGCAGCTTTCGAAGAAACCGGCCGTTGCGTGGTGATTTCTCCCGTCGGGGCGGCCCCGGTGCGAATCCATCGGCCCTTGGCGTCGATGACGTAGAGCGACTTGGCATCGTAGGCCCTATCGCCCGGCCGGCCCGGTCTGGCGAACATGGATTCGGGGACGTCCTCCGAGATCCCCTCCAACTCGAACGTGAGACGCACGCCCGGGTTCGCGGGCGAGCGCATGCCGAGAAATTGGAGGCTTTCGAACTTGACCGGAATCCAGCACCCGCCGATCCGGCGCGCGTCGGTCACCTGCCGGTCGTCCATGAGGATTCCGACGCGCCCGCCCATGCCGGTTCGGTAGGGCCCCGGCGTGTAGCGCCGGTCTCGCACGACCATGAAGTCCCACTTCGGGCTTAACGTGACGAGGCGCTGCTCGCCACCTAGTCCAGGCGAGAAGCTCAGGATGATGTTCCCGTCCGGCGTTGTCTTCGCCAGAAAGCTCACGTGGTGAATGAGATCGGCCAGCCAGCCGGAAGCGCGTTCGGACCCGAGATCGAAGGCCTGATAGCCGGCCCGGAGCGGGCTGAGATCAAAGGGCGAGCGCGACGTGCCGACGCTGACCAGCGCGCCCACCTCGCTGCCGCTCAGGTTCCTCGACGGACTCCGGGTGTAGCTCCGCTCTCCGTCCCATACCATCACCTCGCCGGGCTCCAAGCCGCTCTTGTTGTTGTTGGAGCCGCTGGTCTCCTCGAGCCGCTCTTTCCCGTGGGAGAACGCCCACGTGTACGTGGTCCGCTCAACCTGCTTGCCGTAGATTCGCGACGTCCGGACTCTGCCGCGCACGACCGCCTGCGACACTCGGGCCTTAGCCGCATCGAGCTTCGCGACGATCTCCGGGGCGGTTTGGGCAATGGCGCCACGGCTGGGCAGGGCCGCGCAAACGGCGAAGCTGAGGGCGCAGAGGTTGCGTGGCTTCATAGCGGCGGTTCCCAGTCTACGGCCTCCGGTTGGGCGGGCCCCAGTAAGCGTCCTTGGGCCGGTCAACCTTGAACACCGCGCGAATGAGCAGGGCGGCGCCGAGCGTGAGGGCGAGGCCGAAGATGACCGCCGGCACCGACCGGGCCCAGGATCGGCGCGCCGGGTTCTCGCCGGCGGCATTCGGATCGGAGCTGCCCGATCGGCGTCGAACCCCGTCGGCGCCGACGAGATACGTGGTGGGGCCGTCGACGACCGTCTCCCCCGGTTGCGCCAGTGTCGCGAACTCGGTGGGGGCCACTTGGGCGCTCACCTCTCCGAGCACCGAGGTGTAGCCCACGGGACCTGCGCCGCTTTCGCTTCGCAGCGTGTACTTGGTCGGGACCCACACGCCGCCGATTTGCCGGGCTTCGAGAACCTGCAGTTCGGTCACGGTCACCGACGCCCGATTCTTTGCCCGCGCGGCCTTATCCCGGTCGAGCGTGATCATGTAGTTCCAGGCCGGGGCGAGCTCGACCACGCGCGTGCCGTCGACCATGTTCGAGGGCGCCCGCAGCCGGATGCGGTTGGGGGGCCCGGGAAGCACCGAAACGCCGGGTTTGCTCAGGGCTTCTGCAAGCGGCGTATCGGCCGAGTTGGCGCTGCCGAGGGAGAGGCAGTAGCCGGCCCGCATCGGGCTTTCCGGCCCCGACGTATCCTGGTGCGCCAACTGGATACCGACGATGGTGAGCTGGCTGTGGCGGAACACTTCCGGCGGCCGGTAGAGGCACTCTTCCCCGTCCCACAGGAGCTCGGTGCCGGCGCCGTATTGCGAGCCGGGCAGGACCTTCAAGTGCTCCTTTCCCGCCTGAGTCGCCCAGTGAATCCGGCTCGCGTGGGTTTTGCCGCCCGCGTTCAGGGTTTGATCGATCGTCGCGGTGACTCGGGCGCTCTGCAAAGCGGTTGTGGCGGCTTTCAGGCGGGCCGCAAGCTGGGGCGGAACTTGCGCCGAGGCGTGGTTCAGCGCGGCGAGGATCAGCAGCGATGCTAGCGGCGGTTTGCCCAAGGTTGACCTTCCGGCGCCCGGTCGAGGGGCGCGCGAGACCGGCGTGACCGGGCGTTTACCGCGCGGTGAGCCGGAGCCGGCTTAGGGCTCGATTAATTGCGGCCAACACCGCAAGAATTTGGAAACATTAGGGCGCTGAAGTGGCGTCAGAACAAATGTCATCCTCGGTCCACTTCCTTCCCTCCCCCTAAACAGGACCAGTTGACTCATAGGCCCGGGCGCCCTCCCGGGCCCCCTTCATTTTAGGATGGACACTTCTAACCCCGTCCTTGGGCGGAACACCTTCTCGCAGTTCGCGAACACGGCGCGCGGCGAAGCGTCAGCGCGGATGTCGGTCCAGGGAACGCTCAACAAGAGCCTGCTTCTGATCGCCCTCGCGATCCTTTCGGGCGGCTTCAGTTGGGCCTTTCTCGTCTCGAACCCGGCCCTCGGGCTCCCGCTGATCGTGGTAGCCGCGATCGTCGCGTTCGTGCTCGCCATCGTTACCGCGTTCCGGCCCCAAAATTCGCCGGTCCTCGCTCCGATCTACGCCCTTTGCGAAGGCGCGGTTTTGGGAGGGATCTCGGCGTTCTTCGCCTCGGCCTATGCGGGCATCGTGCCGGTGGCGATCGGCTTGACGCTCGCGGTTCCGCTCGTGATGCTCGGCCTCTATCGGGCAGGGGTGCTTCGCGCGACCCCGGCGTTCACGCGGATGGTGATCATGGCCACCGGCGGCATCGCCCTGGTGTACGGGGTGGCGTTCCTGATGCGGCTGTTCGGCCTTTCGATGCCGTTTCTGTGGACGCCGACTCCGATCGGGATCGGCATCGAGTTGGTGATCGTCGGGATCGCGGCGCTGAACTTCGTGCTGGACTTCGACTTTATCGAGCGCGGCGCGCTGCAAGGCGCGCCGAAGTTCATGGAGTGGTACGGCGCGTTCTCCCTCTGCGTGACGCTGTTCTGGCTGTACATGGAGATCCTGCGCCTGCTCTCGATGCTGAACGACCGGCGGTAGGCGCGACGGCTCAGCCGTGGGGGCTTTCTTCCGCGTCGACCCATGACCTCGGGTTTGCCCGAATAGCTTGCGGGTCCAAAGTTCAAGTTTTCTCGAAATTGCATTGACGATTTTTGTTAGGGCACGGTAAAAGTGCTTGGGATCTTCGGGATCCGCCGCTACACTGATCCGCGTCGGGCGCGGGAGGCGTACTGGCAGGAGGAATCAGGTGTATCGTCGGTGCCATCGGTATGTGCGTCTTTTTGCATCCCTCACTTGCGGCGCTGTACTCGTTTCGACGTGCGGCCCCGCGATTTCGAGCGCGGTCACGGGGATTCGTACCCGGCTCTCGACGGCGGCCAAGCAGGGCGGCGGCGACTACACGGACTCGCCCGGCCCGGTCGACTATGGAACGTACCCGCTCGTCGATCCGGTCACCCGCGGCTTCTTCTACTACCCGGACGATCTCTCCGCCTTCAATCTGAGCGACGAAGTTGAGGCCGGTGTTGCGTCTCCGCCGGCGGATCCCGGCTACATTCAAGGCGGCTTGGACGACAGCGGGGATGACATGATTCTCGACGGGCGCCCCGCGGCGCTCCCGCGAGATCAATCTCCGGGTGGCGGCGGATTCCTCGCCAAAAGCGCGCCCGGCAAGGGGTTCTCGATTGATCAGCTTTTCGCGAGCACCGAACCCGCGCCGGCTCCAGAGAAGCACGAGTCGGCACCTAACCTAACGGAGCTCTTTCGGTCGCTGGGGGCGAAGGCTCAACAGGGTGGCGGGGGCGACGGGAACGGCGGGGGAGGACTCGGCGGGGCAGGAAACACGAATCCGCGGGCTGGAGAAGCATTCCCCTGGGAATCCTTCCTGCCTGGCGGAGGTTCGACGGCCGCTCCGGGATTTGTGAACACCCAAACCGGAAACCGATTCACCGCCTTGCCTGTCGTGGGCTGGACCGTACCCGGTGGCATGGGCCTCGGCCTCACGCTGTTCCACAACAGCCAGGACAACCTGGATGTCGGCTGGGGAATGAATTGGCGGAGCAGCTTCGACATGCGGGTCGTATTCGCCGGCAATTACACCGGCGGAAAGACGAAGGCCGTGGTCACCTACCCGACGGGGAAGCGGCTCGTATTCACCAACCCTCACCCGACTACGAGTAACGTGTGGTACCCGCCCACCGGGTTTTACGACGTCTTGTACAAGGTTTTCCAGAGCGTCGACGGGCTCGTCAACGTGTTTCAGTTGCGAACAAAGCGGCAGTTGATCTATAGCTTCGACGGTTCTGGCTACCTTGCCTCCGTTCGAGATCGCTTCTTGAACAGGATCTCGATCACACGCAACATTTCGACACACCTCGTCAGTTCGGTCTCAGACCAATACGGAAATTCGTTGACGTTCAACAACGGGCTTAATCCGCCACACTACGCGAACGTAACGTGCGGCCCGACTGGGCAAACCTATACGTTCGGCATCGGCGCGCAGCAGTTCAACCCCGGGCTCACCGTGTTGCACAGCGTCACCTATCCCGCAGTCTCGAACGGGGCGTCGACCACCTCGGAGACGTTCGGGTACGACCTTGGGGCCGCGATCCTCAACGAGACGGACCGGAACGGTCAACTGTACAAGATGACCTACGATAGCTATGAGCGCGAAACGAGCTTTAACTATCCGGTTCACTTCTACCAAGACCCCTACAACCCTACCGGAAGCGCTTGGCTAAGCTATAGCTACAGCTATGGCGGCACGTCCACAACCCTAACCGACCCTTACAACAACACCGTTATCAATAACTACGATGGCGGAACTCTGCATAGCGTCGTCGATCAAGCCCACTACAGCCAAACATACTGGTGGGATATTAACTATAATTGCAACCAGTATGCGAGCGCTCGGCAATTAACGAGCTACTACGGCTACGATAACTACGGCAACCGGACGTGGGCACAGGATCCCAGGCAATCCGCGGCCAACGTTAAACAGCGATGGAGCTGGAATTCGAATAACGATATCCTAACTACCACAGATACGCGCGGGGCGGTGACCTACTACAATCGTTCGCGTGACTCGACGGGCGTCCTGCTGAATGTCGTAGACGGGTTAAACAACACGCTCGCTTCTTACACTTACGCTTCGACGGGCCAATTGGCGACGGTAACGAGCGAGAATGTCACGACCACCACCACGTACGACGCATCGTTCCGCCCCATTTCGGTCCAGACACCCGACGATTCGTTTACGATCACCTACCCGGCTGCAAACCAGCACCAGATGCCCAATCATCCTGGCAGCGTCACGGATAATGGATTGAATCTTACGGTCAGTGTGCTTTACGACTACTGGGGTAGAGCAACGACATTTACGCGGTCGTTCGACGGGAACTCCGAGTCGATCACCTTTGATCCGATGAATCGGGCCACCGATTTCTACGACTGGAAGAACCAGCACTTCCAGTACACGTATGATGCGGTGGGAAGGGTAACAGGCACGCCCACCACGACGCTGGCTTGGTTCGACCTGAGCAGTCTCGCCGGGGTGAAAGATGGGAACGGCAACTTGCGCCGGTTCTACTACACGGCCAGGGCCGAGTTGAAGAACTGGTCGCTCCCGGACGGCGAGTCCGAGACCGGTAAGTTCGACGGCGACGGGAACGAGACCCTGCGATTCAACGGCCTTGGGAACCAAATCCAGTACGGCTACGACAATTCGGACAACCAGGTGTCAACCACCTACCCGGCCGGCATTCCGGGGGTGACGTTTGCGTGGGACCTCGACGGCCGACCGACGTCGATGACCGACTCGACCGGGACCACGAACTGGACGTTCGATAACGCGGACCGGCTTACGAACTTCAATTCTCCGGAAGGCAACCTGACCTACGCTCACGATCAGTGGGGAAGGCGGACTCAGATGAGCCGAGCCGGAACGCCGACGCTCCAGTACAACTACACGAACCACCGGCTGACGAGTCTGGTGAATCTGGTTCAAAACGAGACCACGAGCTGGAACTTCGACAGCATCGGGCGGCCTTATCAGCAGGTTAACTCGAACGGTAGCACCGCTACCTCCCAGTTCGATGGGCTTTCGCGTCTGTCTTCGATTACCCACTCGGCGGCGGGCGGCGGCTCGATATTCTCCGAAACGTATCAATACGACGCCGACTCTTACTTGATCAATAAGACGTCCAACGGCGTATCGACGAACTATTTCTATAACCAGTTGGGCGAGCTCACCGACGAGCAAGCCAGCTCGAACCCCAATGTCCATACTACGGGCGACGTCCACTATGCTTACGACGGGAACTTCAACCGCCTCTATCGAAATGTTTACAACACCTATTCGGACAAGTATGCGTACGATTCAGGCGACAAGCTCAACTCGGTCACGCGCGACTACTACGACGGCTTCGGTTACCGGCCGCTCAAGAGCTACCAATATGACGCCGCCGGGCACACGACCCAGGTCGCAAACAATCAGACGGGCCAGACTCAGACTCTGAATTACGACATCGAGGATCGCATTTCCTCGATTCAGTATTCGGGTGGCGGACTGACGAGCTTCTTTGGCTACAACGCTTTGGACGCGAGAGTGTCGAAGACGGATTCATCCGGCTCGCGCACGTTCGCCCGAGATGGTGAGGGGGCGAGCTCCGACGTGCTTTCGGACGGCTCGAACACCTACGTGCCGGGCATTTCTATACACACCGGGACGGGCACCCGAACCTATCACCAAGACAGTGCGGGCACGAACCGGGCCGAGACGGATGCCACGCAGACGGTTCAGGCGACGCGGGCATACGACGCCTTCGGGATGTCCACGGCGGTCACGGGGACCCCGGCCGGCGCGTTTGGATATGGGGGCAGCGCGGGCTATCAGGAGGATTCGGATTCGGGGCTTAAGCTCCTTGGGCACCGCTACTATGACCCCTCCACGGGGCGGTTCATCACCCGCGATCCCGCCGCCGACGGGACCAACTGGTACGCCTACTGCGGCAATAGCCCGACCAACGCACTCGACCCGACCGGCCTCGGCGGGCCCTCGATTCACCACGCCTCTCCGATGGACGAGGACGGCGGCCGCTGGGCGGTCGGCGGCGGGGGGGACCCTTGGGACGGCGGCTATTGGAGCGGCGAGGGCCGAATCTGGGGTGGGGCCGCAGGCGCAATCCAAGGACTCCCCGGCGGGATCTGCAGCGGAATCAAAGGGTTTGTCGAGGGCGGCTGGCAGGACCCGCTTTACGGAACCAAGATGTTCGTCGCGGGCATCGCATCCAACTGGAACGATGCATGCAAAGCGTGGAATGGTGACTGTGACGCGTTCGGCAGGCTGAGCGGTCAACTAGCGATTGCGGTTACGATCGCCCTTGTCACGGATGGGCTTGGCAGTTGCTGCTTCTGCGTGGAGGGCGAAATGGGGCTCGCTTCGGAGGCTGCTGCCGACGGAGCGCTGGACGGCGGCGGTGCTGAAGGCGCGTGCGCCCGCGGAGTCGGTTGCTTCGTGGCGGGAACGCGCGTTCTGATGGCCGACGGCTCGACGAAGCCGATGCAAGAGATCAAGGTCGGCGACCTGGTCGCGAGTCGAAGCGACAACGCCGATCCCTCTGCACCGATCGATGCGAGGCGGGTCACCGGGACGTCCGTTCATCCGAACATCCAGGTTGAGACGCTCACACTGCAAGACGGAACCAAGCTACAGACGACGCGGGAGCATCCGTTTTACGTCCCCGGCCGCGGCTTCGTCGTGGCAGGCGCGCTGAGGGTCGGGAGCGCGGTATCCGAAGGAGCCAACAAGGCCTCGCGAGTCGCCTCGGTCAGCTTCCAGAAGGCTGGACACGACGTCTACAACTTCACCGTCAGCGGCAACCACACGTATTTCGTCGTCTCCGGTGGGCGTGCCGTTTGGGTGCACAACGGGGCATGCCCGACTAGGTCAGGTGCTGGAAGTGGGTTGCCTGCGCGCTCGGGCGGGCCACCGAACGGCTCCCTAGTCTCGGACCTGGGAGACGGCGAAGGCACAATAAGGACGTACGATGGCCAAGGGAGGGCTGAGACGGATTACGACTTCGGACATGATCACACGGGCGCGGGAGACCCGCACGCGCACGACTGGGACTGGGACACGCCGGGACTGAAAAAGCGAAGAAGGCCGGGACGCCCGCTAAGGCCGGGGGAATAACGGGA
>DATGIR010000031.1:0-3802 GCA_035295605.1 Fimbriimonadaceae bacterium
ATAGCCGACTCCCAGTTCTCGCCAGACCCCAATAGGCCTGTGATCGACCTGCGGGACGCCGAACGCAAACTGGCCTTGGCGTGGGCGACTCCAATCAAGCGAGTCGGGGGCGCCGAAGTATGGGACGCGTGCGTAGGTAAGGATGGGACGATCTGGATCGCCGTCAGCCCTGGCGAGACGGGTGGCAACGTCACGTTGCCGACATCGATCACGACGTCTCCTCGTCGGGATTACGCCCGGTTGCACGATATCCAGCCCTCGTGGATCCTCGCGCGGGGGCACCACTTCACCATGGATGGGAAAGCCGTCTTCGTGGCGGCTTTCACGCCGCTCGTGCCGAACGATGGCGCGCCCCCGAACGCAGCAACCGTTACCTTTGCGAGGAGGGACCCATGGCAATCAGCCGCCTCGACGGATCTCGGAACATCTGAAGGAGTTTCCGGCTCGCCGATTCGGCTCGCCTTGAGGCCGGAACACGCAGCCTACCCAAGCTACTTCGTCGCGCTCGATCTCGACCGGTTCGCCCTCGAACTTCCGATCGACGTGCCCCACGCCCGATCCGTAAGGCTGGAGCAATTGGGTCGAACGCTGGAGGCAGCCCGGTCCTACGAAGACGAGGCGAGAGGAAACGAAGTGTTTGTTCCGCACCACGCGACGGTCCCATTGGCTCGGGCGGAGAAGCTTTACCGCAGCCTCGGGATGACCGCGGACGCCGAGCGGGTGCGAGCCTGGAGCGAAGGGGTGACGGCGGCGTATTAGCGTTTAGCAACTCACTCGAACGGATCCTTCGCGCCGGTCCGGATGAACCGCGCCATCCCCCACACCGCGTGGTCGCTCGTGTAACCGTCGCCGCCGTTTAGCACGCGTAGGGTCACCACCTTGGCCCCGGACAGGGGAACCGTCAACCGGCGGCTCTCCTTCGGGTGCAGCACCGGCGTGTCCGCTCGAACGACGCCGTCCACCAGCACCTGGAACTGGACCGAGCCGCCCCCGGAGGCATCGTCAAGACCCACGAGAGCGTTGAAAGACTCGTAGCCCTTGCCGACGACGTCGAAGACGATGTCCGAGGGTCGGCCGTCGTCGAACGAATGGGTCCAGATTCCCTTCGGGCAGGCATGGCCGCCGATCGAGAGCTCGTTTCCGTAATGGTTTTTGTCCCGGTGCGGCCCTTCCGGTACGCCGATCGTTGCGGACTGCCAAGGTAGGTCGGACACGAATTCGCCGCCCCAGACCTGGCGCTGCGCGGTCGGCAGCGGGAGGGGGGTTCCCTTGGCGGCACCTCCCCAATTGAGCGCGTCGACCCGAGCATAGAGCAACCCATCCCCCTGAAGGTTGAGTCGAGACCACCGGGGCGCGTAGACCACGTCGTCGACGGTCGGATCAGAGAAATCGGTGTGGCTCGAGACGAGCACCCGGTAGCTCCTGGCCCCCGGGATTGGCGCCCAGCTCAGGTCGGTGTTCGTCCCATAGTAATCGCCGGTAGCCCGGGGATGGACCTGGGGACCCGACTTCGGCTTCATGAACTCGCCGGGCAATGGCCGGCTTGCTTCCTGTACGTGGATGAGATCGCACGTGTACTTTCCCGGCAGGTGCAACTTGACGCCGGAATCCATCAGTGACGAACCGGTTGCCTGGAACGGTTCGAGGGAGCCGTCCTCGCACCACACCCGATAGCTGCGAGCCGGCTCCAAGCCCGCAAGCTTGATCGAATGGACCGGCACCTCTGAATCCGGCCGGAAAGCGAAAAGCGCCCCGCGGCCCAACCCGGAGCTCCAGAAGAACATGCCGTCCCAGTGCTTGCCGTCCGGGCGGGGCAGCACGTGGTGCACCTTGCAGTCGCGGAGAATTGGCCGGAGCCAAGACTTGTAGTCCCGAACGCACTGGGCGACCGAAGCGCGCTGCTCCTCGGTCCACGCGCTGCTGTTGGTCGGGTCCATCTCCCACGCGGTCATCATCGCGCTCCGGCACAGGTAGGGTCCGGGATCGTCCCCGGGCAGCCCGTAGCCGTTCTCGTAGGTGTAGGTAAGGAGCGCGGAGGGCGGCAGCAGGTAGGTCGAGTCGTAAATTCCGCAGCGGTCCGGCAGGTTGGAGAGGGTGTCGGTGACGACGGTGTATGCGCAGCGCTGGATGACCCCGAAATCCTTGATGTGGGACGCACCGGAACAGTTCTCGAGCACCAAGTTCGGGAAGCGGGCCCGCAGCCGGTCCCAAACCTCATAAACCCCGAGGGCGGACCAGTAACCGACGTCGGTGCCGTACCGGTGCCGATGATCCGTGCGGGTGCACTCGTTGATCATCGGATGCACGTCGGTCTTGAGCATGTCCAGCTTCCAATCACCGACCATCGCCTGGGTCTTGGAAATCGCCCATTGCTTGGCTTCCTCGCTCGCCATGCAGGCGGAGGCGCCGTAGAACGGGCCCGGCTGCCAGTTTGCGGGAAGGTCGAAGGGAAACCAGTCGGGATGGCCGACCGGCCCGCGAACGCTGAGCGCGCCGGAATCGGTAGAGATGCCGCCGTTGTTCCAGGCACACCAAAGGCCAAGCTTCATGCCGTCCCGGTGGGTTGCCACTTCGATCGGCTTGACGCCGGCCGGGAATCGCGCCGGATCCCAGCGCCAATCTCCGCAGGCTGGAAACCACATGGCGTCGGGCATGAACACTTCGAAGCCCAACTGCTTCGTGAGGCTCTCGGACGCAAGAACGTTCGCTTCCTTGGCATGATCGGCGCCCGCGTCGAGATAGAGGTTGTAGAGTAGAGCGGGATCGGGAAACGACTTCGGGACGGGCGCGCGGAGGTAGCGGCTCACGAAGCGGTGAAGGCGGTTGGCGCCTTCGTCGATGTCGCCGCGATAGCAGCCGACGAAGGCGGCAGGCAGCTTAAGGGTTTCGCCGGGCGTGATATCGGTCTTGAACTCCGGCATGAGGCCGATGTTGAGGTTCAGCCGCCCCCCCTGCATTCCCTTTGCCGCGACGCGCCCCTTGCCGGAGAACTCCCACCCGGCGTACAGGCCGTGATCGCTTCCCTGCTGAACAGCGATCCAGGGCACCGGGCTGCGCGGGTCGTGGTGGTCGTTGACGAGGTTGAGGTCGAGTTGGGCGTCGACCGGGTTCTGGAACACCCCTCCCTCGGAGAGAGCGTTGCTGGCGCCGCGCCGGATCCACCATGCTTGGGCCGGTCCGCCGGGGTCGAGACCGGTGAGCGCGAGGCTTTCCTGCTGGGGAACGGCGACGTCGGCGCCTGAAAGGTTGGTTATCTCGGTCCAATGCTCGATCGGCCCAGGCCCCGGACGTGCCCGCCAGATCGAGGCGAGGAGGAGTCGGCCGTCGCGAGATCGGAACCGGAGCACGAGCGCCGAGGCGCGATCGGGGCCTTCCGCATTCTCGAAATTCCAATCGGCTGCCCGCTCGTTGTGAACGCCGTACGTCTCGAACAGCGTTTCCGGGCTCTCTTGTGTCCAGCTTCGGCTACTGTGGACCTCGCCCAGGGATAGCACCACCGGTCCGGAGGGTCGCGCGGTGAGAATGAGCCTGGTGTCGTCGGTTTCCAGGGTCCAAAGCGGCACACGCGGGACACCGGCGAATAGCGTCAGGAGCGAAAGGAGCATCGTCCGCTCCAGCTTGCCGCACTTGGGGCCTCGGTTGCGAGGGGTAAGGCGCCCCTAGCCCTCGACCGGGGCGCCCCGTATGGGACGCGACGCGTCCCTGCTCATGCATACGTGCCGGGCGTAGCGCGCGTTGAGCCGTTCGGGACTTCTTAACACTCGGGGGGTCTGGCGGAGAGGGTGAGATTCGAACTCACGGA
>DATGIR010000032.1:0-3451 GCA_035295605.1 Fimbriimonadaceae bacterium
TGTGGACCGAGGCGATCAACCACGACCCGGCCGTTACCTATATTCAAACCGGCAGCCAGCTTCCCGGCCGGCCCTCGATGGGCGCCTGGCTCAGTTACGGCCTCGGCTCCGAGAACCAAAACTTGCCCACCTACGTGGTGCTCCACAGCAAGGTTTCCAGCGGCATCACCGACCAGGCCCTCTACACCCGCCTTTGGGGCGCCGGCTTCCTCCCCAGCGAGTTCCAGGGCACCAGCCTCCGCTCCTCCGGCGACCCCGTCCTGTACCTCACCGACCCGAACGGCATGGACCGCACCACCAGGCGGAAGATGCTCGACGACGTCGCCACCCTCAACAACATGGAGCTGAGCGCATTCGGCGACCCTGAGATCGCTGCGCGGATCGCCCAATACGAGCTCGCCTACCGGCTTCAGACCAGCGTTCCCGACCTCATGGACGTCGCCAAGGAGCCCGCTTCGACCTTCGAGCTCTACGGCAACGAAGCCCACGAGCCCGGCACCTTCGCCGCCAACTGCCTTCTCGCGCGGCGGATGGTCGAGCGCGGCGTCCGCTTTATCCAGATCTTCCACCGCGGCTGGGACCAGCACGGCGACCTCACCAAGAACCTTCCCAAGCAGGTTAGGGACGTCGATCAGGCGTGCGCCGCCCTCATCAAGGACCTCCGGCATCGCGGCTTGCTAGACGACACGCTCGTCATCTGGGGCGGCGAGTTCGGCCGCACCGTCTACTGCCAGGGGCCGCTATCCCACGAGAATTACGGCCGGGACCACCACCCGCGCGCGTTCACGATCTGGATGGCCGGTGGCGGCGTGAAGCCGGGAACGGTCTACGGCCAGACCGACGACTACGGCTACAACATCGTGAACAAGGACGGCCACATCATCGACCCGAGCGTGGACAACTTCACCCCCGGCGCGGTGCATGTCCACGACCTTCAGGCGACCGTGCTGAACCAGCTCGGCATCGACCACACCAAGCTCACCTACCGCTACCAGGGCCGCGACTTCCGCCTCACCGACGTGCACGGGCACGTCGTGAAAGACTTGATAGCGTAGGGCGGGGAAAGTCTAGCTCGAAGCCAGGTCAGCTTCGCCGATTGCGCTGGCTCGCCTGAGCAGCGGTCGCGCAAAGCCACGCGATAAATGCAACCAAAGCGCACGCCGCCGCGGCGGCCACCAAGGTCTTGTGGGCGAGCGACTTTCGCAGGTGGTCAAAGCCCACCGCAAAACTGGCTCCCATGAGGAGGAAGTACAGACCGAAAAAGACGTAGCTGGCCGACATCGACCGCTGCGGCAGATGCTTAGGCACAACCCGGCACCCCCAACCGAGGAGCAGGAAGCCCGCTCCCCCAACCATTTGGGATGCGCCGAAAAAGGAAGTTGGGGGGTCGAAAACCGTTCCGTAGATCATCATGGCGATCCCTACGCCGACTATTCCAAGCGAGACAAGCAAGTACCGCTTGAACAACACCGGCAACTCGCCCCAACGCGCGAAGACCGTGTTCATACGAACATTATCCGTCACTTACCCTGGCGGGCCAGAATCCACGTGGTCATCTCGCGCCCCTCGGAAACCGACGCCGTCCCCCGCCGCTCCGGCTTCAATTTGTGCTCCCGGATCAGCGGTTCGATCACCGTCCGCACCACGTCCGTACACCCCAGCTCACCCGCATTGAACTGCTTCTCCGCCTTGAACGTGTGGCTCACCGCCAGCGCGATCGGGTTCTCCTTGTCCGGGAAGGCCACCTCACCCAGGTGCACGACCGTTCGCGCGCGTATCCGGAACACCTCCATCTCCTCGGCCGTCATGCCGTGCGTCTCCGCGTGCTCGTTCAGAAAGTGGTCGGACATCGCCTCGAACTCCACATGCGCCGCCCGCCACCAGTCCATCACGTCCGGGAACGCGGTGAAGATGAAGAGCATCGCGTCCCCCGCGTCCTTCAACGGCAGCGCCGTCCCGCGCAGCTTCACGTTGTCGAGGGCTTGGATCGAGGCCAGCACGAACGCCTGGATCCGCTGGGTGCCGATGTTCTGCCCCAGCCGGTCCAGCGTGTTCGTCGAGCCGCACAGGTCGACCAACACGATGTAGTACACGCCTGGCCGCAATTGGGCGTGCCGCTCGAGCTCCTTGAACTTCTGGACCGCCGCCGCCGCCGTGTCCCGCGCCTTGGCCGGGATCATCTCCAACGTTTCGCGCGAAAGCCCGGTGAGCTCGGTAAAGCCCTTCGCGAACTCTTCCCACCGGTCGCGCGTCAGCATCCTCTAATTATGGAGCGCGGGGCCTCTTCGAACAAAAAGTTAAAAAATTAACACCAACCGTTGCAGATCCCGAAAAATGGTGTTAATATATTAACATGAGTCGAAAACCGGCTACGGGCGACGGCTACCTCAGCAAGCGCGAGCAGCAGATCATGGAGCTGGTGTACGAGCGAGAGCACGTCACCGCAAACGACTTGGTCGACCTGTTGCCCGGAGAGCCGTCCAACTCCACCGTCAGGACCCTGCTCCGAATCCTGGAGACGAAAGGGCAGCTCTTCCACGTGGAGCTCGAAGGAAAGTTCGTCTACTCCGCCACCACGCCCCGCCCCTCCGCCGCCAGGACCGCGCTTTCCGGCGTGGTGAAGACTTTCTTCCGAGGCTCCGTCAGCGACGTCATGGCGACCCTGATCTCCGAAGAGGGGGCGAGCCTCTCCGACGAAGAGCTGAGCGAGCTCGAGCAGATGATCCGGCGCGCCAAGGAGGAAGGGCGATGAACTTCGACGACATCGCGATTCGTTCCCTCCTCATCGTCTTGGTCGGCTTGGGCGTCGGCGCCGTCCTCTCAAAGCGCACCGCCGCGACGCGCCACCTCGTCTACGCGGGACTCCTGCTGAGCATCGTCCTTCTCCCCGTGCTCCGCCAGTGGGGGCCCACGCGTTCGGTGCCGCTGGAAACGCTGCCGGCGCCGGTTCGCGAATTGGCCGCTCGTATCGATTCGAACCCGGTGGTGGCAACGGCAGACGCCGCGGTCCAATCGGGACCGGCGCTCGCAGCCGATAGCCACTGGCCGGCGAGGCTCTTGATCTCGGTTTGGATGCTTGGCTCCTTGCTTCTCATCGGCCGCCTCTTCACCGGAATCGCCCTCACCGCGAAGCTGGTTCGCTCCGGTGAGCGGCTCTACCTCTTCGGCAGCGAGCAGTATGAAATCCGGGTCGTCAAGGGTGTTAACGTGCCGGCGACCACCTGGATCGGGCGCCAGGTCATCCTGCTGCCCACCAACTACGAGTCGTGGCCGCCCGAGCGCGTTCGCTCGGTCGTCCTTCACGAGGCCGCCCATATCGCACGGCGGGACTGGTTCGTCCAGTTCTTCGGCCGGGTCGCGTGCGCCCTCTATTGGCCCAACCCGCTGGTTTGGCTCGCGAATCGACGCATGGTCGATCTCGCCGAACAAGCCGCGGACGACCTCGTCCTCC
>DATGIR010000033.1:0-8737 GCA_035295605.1 Fimbriimonadaceae bacterium
CCCACGGTCTACTCCTTCGCCCACATCGGCAACTTTCGAACCTTTCTAACCGGCGACCTCATCGTTCGAACCGCCGAGGCGATCGGGTGGCGTGTGACTTACGTGAGCAACATCACCGACGTCGGCCACCTCACCGAGGATAACGTGGCCGACGCCTCCGGCGAAGACAAGATGGCCCGCGCCCTTCATAGCAGCGACGGCCAAAGATTCAACAACGTCTGGGAGCTCGCCGAGTTCTTCGAGGCTGCCTTCGCCGAGGATTGGCTCGCGCTTAACCTGCGCGAACCTAACGTGCGCCCGAAGGCCACCCAGCACATGCGGGAACAGATTCTCGCCGCCGAGGACCTCATCCGCGGCAAGCACGCGTACGAAACCCCCTCGGGGGTCTACTTCGCGGTCGACTCCTTCCCCGAGTACGGGAAGCTCAGCGGGAACACCCAGGAAAACCTCCTCAACGCGGTGCGCGACGTCGTCGTGGACGAAAACAAGCGGACCCAGGCCGATTTCGCCCTGTGGAAGAAGGACGACAAGCACCTGATGCAGTGGTTTTCGCCCTTCGGTTGGGGCTTTCCCGGTTGGCATTTGGAGTGCTCGGTCATGGCCCGCGCCTACCTCGGTGACACCATCGACCTTCACGGCGGCGGCGAGGACCTCATCTTCCCCCACCACGAGTGCGAGATCGCCCAAAGCGAGTCGCTAACAGGCAAGCCGTTCTGCAACCATTGGGTCCACACGCGCTTCCTGCAGGTGAACGGTGAGAAGATGGCCAAGAGCACCGGCAACTACTACACGGTGCGAGACCTCCTCGCCAAGGGAGTCGATCCGCTCGCCATCCGCTACGCCCTCATGTCCGGCGTCTACACCAAGCAACTCAACTTCACCGACCAGAGCCTGCGCGACGCCAGCAAGAGCATAGAGCGGTTCCGAGATGCCGATCGGCTTGCTGCGGAAGCTGTCGCATCAGCCAAACCGGGCGAAAGCCCGTTCGGCGACACCCTCGACATCCTTTACGACGAGACGCTGGACGCGATGCTCAACGACCTCAACACGTCGGTCGGCCTGGCCAAGGCGCTCGAAGGGGCTCGCGTCATCCAGCGCCACTCGGAAGCTCTGAGCAAGGACGGGGGGGAAGCCGCGAAGCGCTTCCTCGACCGGATCAACGCCCTCCTCGGCATCGTCCGCCACGAGGTCGCGACTACTTTGCCGGTGGTGGAGCCCGCCGCCGAGGTCGATGCCGCTGCGGTGGAGCGGATCATCCGAGACCGCATTGCCGCCAAAGCGGAGAAAGACTTTGCCCGAGCCGACGCTTTGCGGGCGGAGGTCGAGGCGTTTGGCGTCGAACTTCAGGACACGCCCACCGGTACAACGTGGAAGGCAAAGTCGAAGCTATGATCCCGCCCGACCAATCCAAAGGTGCGCCGTTCCCCGCCGGTCCCCAGGACGATCCCGTCTCCGAGGCAGAGGACCGCTTTATCCTCGAGTGGGGGCGAATGAGCAGCAGTTGGGGCATCAACCGCACGATGGCCCAGATCCACGCACTGCTTTTTGTGACCGGCGAGTCGCTCGAAGTAAACGACATCATGGATCGGCTCCAGATCTCGCGCGGAAACGCCAGCATGAATCTACGCGAGCTCATGGATTGGGGCATCGTTCGCCGCTTCCGTCGGCCCGGCGACCGCAAGGACACCTATTCGAGCGAGACCGATCCGCACCAGATGATCGCCCGAATCGTCCGGGAGCGGAAGCGCCGCGAGATCGATCCGACAGCCGACGCCCTGCGCGAGATTCTCGGTCGCTTGAACCGGGCTACATCGGGCGGGCGCAGCTCTCCGCAAGCCGAGGAGCTCAAAGAGCGGCTGGAGGGCATGCTCACGATCTTCGACATCGTCAACGCGGTCTACCAGCAGGTCTTTAGCGGGACTGACGCCGCCACCGACCTCAAAGAGCTGCTCGACATCGCGCGGCAAACCAAGCTACTTCCGGCAGAAACTCCTGGCCCCTGAGGGCACATATCCGTCCATCCTATAGGTAGGTCATGTCAGCCCGCTCGCCCGGCCGCGTCCCGAACCCTCAGCCGCGCACCGTCGTGCTGCCCGTCCTGCCGCTTCGCGACGTTGTCTACTTCCCGGGCACTCCCAACACCCTGCACGTTGTCCGCGATCAAAGCGTTCGGGCTCTGCAGCGGGGACTGGCCGCCGACCGGCGCGTGCTCGTGCTGAGCCAACGGGATATGTCGGTGGACGATCCCCAGGCTGCCGATCTCTACGACATCGGCACCGTGTGCGAAGTGCTTCAGGCGCTGCCGCTGCCGGACACCAGCATGCGCGTCTCCCTTCGCGGCCTTCACCGGGCGCGGGCCGAGCGGATTGCCGGCCGATCGGGCGTGCTCTTCGCGCATGCCTCCGAGGTTGCCGACGTCGTGAGTTCCACCGCTGAGACCGAGGCGCTCATGCGCGAATGCGTCGCGCTCTTCGCGAACGTCGTGGAGCTGGGCAAGGGCGTGGCCCCCGAGGCCGCTCAGGCTATCGCCCACATCGCCGAACCCGGCCTTCTCACCGACTCGATCGCCCACCACATGGTGCTGCGGCCGGCCGAGAAGCAAGCGCTGCTCGAAGAGGCCGACATCAACCTCCGGCTCACCAAGCTCTTCCGCCTCCTAAAGCGC
Organism: Fimbriimonadaceae bacterium; assembly: GCA_035295605.1. Taxonomy (GTDB): domain Bacteria; phylum Armatimonadota; class Fimbriimonadia; order Fimbriimonadales; family Fimbriimonadaceae; genus DAIDHV01. Next base: position 2,666 of record DATGIR010000033.1, read on the forward strand.
GAAGATGAGGTGATCCGCCTCGGCGCCGCGATCCACCGCCGGGTTCAGGACGAGCTCGGCGAAAGCCAGCGCGAGTACTACTTGCGCGAACAGCTCAAGGCGATCCAGAACGAGCTCCGTACCCAGGAGAACCGGGTTGGTGAAGCCGAGGAGTATCAGCAGCAAATCGACGCCGCTCACATGCCCTCGTCGGTAAGGGAAAGGGCCGAGGCAGAAGTCCGCCGCCTGGATCGCACGCCTTCCGCGTCCCCTGAAGCTCAAACCATTCGGAACTATTTGGACGCCCTTGTCGCCGTCCCCTGGAGCGTCCAGTCGGAGGATCGACTCGATGTGAAGGAAGCCGCCGAGATTCTGGACCGGAGCCACTTTGGGCTCGAGGCGGTGAAGGAGCGGGTGCTCGAGTATCTCGCCGTCCGCCAGCTCCGGCACACGATGCGCGGTCCCGTCCTTTGCTTCGTGGGACCGCCCGGCGTGGGGAAGACCTCCATCGCCCGCGTGATTGCCGACGCGATGGGGCGGAAGTTCGCCCGCCTCGCCCTCGGCGGTGTCGTGGACGAATCGGAGCTGCGGGGCCACCGGCGCACCTACATCGGTTCGATGCCGGGCCGCATCGTTCAGAGCCTGATTCACTGCGGCGTGCGGAATCCGGTGCTCGTTTTGGACGAGCTGGACAAGCTCGGCGCGGGCGGACGCGGCGACCCGGTTTCCTCGCTCCTGGAGATCCTCGACCCCGAGCAAAACGGCGCTTTCGTCGACCACTACCTCGACGCGCCAGTCGACCTGAGCGGCGTTATGTTCATCGCGACCGCCAACAGCGTCTACGGCTTGCCCGCGGCCCTGCGGGACCGCATGGAGCTCGTCGTCTTCTCGGGCTATACCGACCGGGAAAAGGCCGCCATCGCCAACGCATTCCTCATTCCCCACGCGCTGGAGGCTCACGGAATAGCCGGCAAGCACTTGGCGTTCGCCCCGGATGCGCTGGACCTGCTGATCCGGGAGTACACGCGTGAGTCCGGCGCCCGCGAACTCGCCCGGCAGATAGAGGCTCTCTGCCGAAAGTTGGCACGTCGGGTGGCCGCCGGAGAGAAGATTCCCGCAAAGGTCACGAAATCGGCGGTTCGCTCGATGCTCGGCGCCCCGCCCTACGAGAAGGACGCCCTTGGGCCGGCTCAGCCCGGCATCGCCTGGGGGCTCGTGGTCGGCGACGCCGGCGGCGATGTACTGCCCGTCGAGGTTGCGCTCACCCCTTGCTTGGGCAACAAGCCGGAGCTGACCCTGACCGGAAACCTCGGCAACGTCCTTCGCGAGTCCGCCGAGGCCGCCCTCACTCACATCCGAGGCACGATGCTGGAGGCGGCCGCCGGCAAGGACGTTCACGTCCACCTTCCTGAGGGCGGCGTGCCCAAGGATGGCCCCAGCGCGGGCCTCACCGTCGCCGCCGCGCTTGCGAGCGCCTTCTCGCTCCGGAAGATTCCCTCGGGCTGGGCCATGACCGGCGAGATAAGCCTGCTCGGCAGGGTGTTGGCGGTAGGTGGCGTCCGCGAGAAGCTCCTCGCCGCGCTTCGGGCCGGGATGACCGACGTGATCGTCCCCGCCGGCAACGAGTCGGCCCTCGTTGAGCTGCCGCCCGAGGTGGTCGGTGGGCTCAAGCTCCACCCCGTACACACGGTCGCCGAGGCGTTCAAACTCCTCGGGCTGTCACCTTAGTCGACGTCCTGTGCGTCGTGGGGTCTTACCCCCCGTTACCGTCTCGCTGTCGCCCCCGTCGCCCTCGAGGCGCCGGGGCCTGCCCGCCGCCCATCAACGAAGCCATCGCCCCCTGCGCCGACCGCCGCATAAAGTGCAGGCTCGAGTGGGTGAGGGGCTCGATGTACTTGGCGGCGTCCTTGTTCCCGTAAGTCACCAAGGCGTTCATCGCCGAAATCGTCGCCCCGAAGGAGCCCTCCTGAACCACCGCGACGAGGTGGTCGTACACCTCGTGCTCGCCGGGACGGTCCTTGATCGAAGCCAGATACTGAATCGAGTTGACCCGAAGCGGCTCGCTGAGCGGCTTGTCCAAGGCTAGAAGCGCCATCGCCCGCGCCTTGTCCTTGTCGTGCCGCTCCCAGTAGCTCAGCGCCGCGTTGCGGAACGACTCCCGGAAGCTGTCCGTCCCCCAGCCATATTCTGCGAGCTTGCCGGTGGAGTCTTTCTCCACCTGGACACCAAACGCAAAGTTCCGGATGTCGTCGTTCGGGTCTTTTGAATACGCGTCGTTGAGCAGCGCCTCGGTGGCCGAATCCTTGCCGTCGGCGTGCATCCGGCTCAGCGTCCGCAACGCCGCGAGCCGGACTCGGGCATCCGAATCGTGGGCGTACTTCACAAGCTCGTCTTGCGAGTCGGCGTTCAGCATGCCAATCAAGGTCTCTTTGAGTTGGAGATCGCGCTCCCGCTTCGCCAAGTCGCGAAGCACCGTCTGTGGCTGGTCGCCGAGCCGGCTCACGAACCGGTCCCGCGCGACGATCGGCCCAGTCTTGAAGATCTCGAGCGCCTGCTCCGGCGTGTACGTGAGGTGGGAGGTGACGTTCATCATCGTTCGCGACTCGGGATCGAGCAGCACCGCCGCATCCTTCAAGTCGCCCATATCGACGAGCGCCGAGCCGGACTCGAGCGCCACCTGCTTCTTCGTCCACTTGTGGTCGCGCAGCACCCAAACCCAGGGCTGAATATCGAACAGGTCACCGGACTGCTTGAGCTCGACTTTCCCGTCCTTGAGCTCGACCGACACGTTTGGCACGCCCGCCGTATACAGCCACTGCTTCTCGAAGGTCTTGAGGTCGACCCCGCTCGAGCGCGACATCGCGTCGAAAAAGATGTCGGTGGTGACCGGCTTGAACTTGTACTCCTCGAGGTAGTCGTGTACGCCCTTCCAGAAGGCCGGCTCGCCCAACTTGTCCATCAACATGAACAGCCGGCTTGCCCCGCCCGCATAGATGAACCCGCCGAAGTTGTCGATAGGCAGCTCGTAATCGGAGTACACGACCGGTCGTTTTTGGAACCGGTGGGCCGCCAGTCCTCCCTGAAAGGTTCCGTACCGGGAGCGTTCGAACGCATCCTCGCCATCGCTTTTCCGAACCCAGAAGCTCGGCATGAACGACGCGAATCCCTCGTTGAGCCAGGCATGGCTCCAATCCGCGCAGGTCACGGTGTCGCCAAACCATTGGTGGGCTAGCTCGTGCGCCACGAGGCCGGTTGAGTTCGCCACCGGCGCATCTGTCGGCGGGAAGAGCGCGCTGAGGGTCTGGGTAACGGCCGAGGTGTTCTCCATGCCGCCGAACATAAAATCGGGCACCCCCGCTTGCGCGAACTTTGCCCAGGGATACCGGAACCCGGTGATCTTCGAGTAGAAGTCGATGATCCGGTCGGTTCGACCGAATGCCGCCTGACCCCAATTAAGCAATCCCTCCGGCGCCCAGTAGGACACGTCCATCCGCCCCCAATGGTCATGCCCGACGTCGTAGGGGCCGGCTACGAACGAAATGAGATAGGTGGACATCGGAAGGTCTTGTTTCCAATGCCAGGTCTCGGTGCCGCCCTCCTTCTTGTCGTCGACGAGGCGTCCGTTGCTGAGCACCTTGTAGCCGGCGGGAACGGTGACGTAGCCGTCGGCGGTCGCCTTGTTGTCGGGAAAGTCGTAGGTCGGAATCCAATACCGGTTGTCCTCCATCTCGCCCTGGGTGTAGGCGACCGGCGTGTGCGCCGGATACCCGCGGCTGGCGGGGATGAAGTAGGCGCCCGCCGTCGGGTGCATCGTGTACTTGACCTCGACCGAATACGCCTTCACGCTCGCCGGTCCACCGAGGTCGACGAAGAGCCCCTCGCCGTCCCGGTTATAGGTTGCCGGCTTGCCGTCCACGGTGACACCGGAGATATCCGCCGGGCCGAAGTCGAATCGGACCTTCGTGAGCCCGGCCTGAAGCGGACGAACGGTGTTGGTGACGTCGCCAGAAAGCCCGGCGTGGTCGAAGTCGAGGGTCACGTGCCACTCGACATTGAGGAGGTCGTAATCGCGCGGCGGCCGCTTGGGCAGGGCTATGGCCGAGCCGAAGGCGAGAGCGAGCGCGAAAACAAGGAGCGGACGATGCATGCGAGACAGTATTAGCGATTCCTCCGATTTGGTTCCAGCTTCACTCGCCCCATCCCCAACCGTGCCACGGCTCAGCGAGCCGTGAATCTATGCCGATCAAGGACCCAACACCTGCTTCGTCGTCTTGAAATGCATCTTCGCCACCCGGGCCAAGCCCTCCCGCCCGTGCGTCGCGACCACCCGCTTCCCGACCCCGATCACGTTTGTCGCGCCCTTCGGCAGTTCGATTCCGATCGCGTCGCCCAGGTCCTTGAGCTTGTAAAGGAACGCCGCCCGCGCCAGGACGGACGCCGCCGCGACCGCGATGTCCGACTCGGCCCGAACCACGCTCCGCAGCTCGATATCGCACCCTTTCCGCGCCAGCTTCTCTCGCACCAGGTGTCCTCCCTTGGCGAACTCGTCCGAGACCGCATACGGCGCGGGCTGCTGGGCCAAGACCTCGACGATGCAGTTCGCGTGCGCCCACGCCAGAAGCTGGTTCAGGTTCGGTGTTGCGGCGTACATCTCGTTGTAGCGCTCGGGTGAGACCACGATCACCTTGTGCGGGCACACGGCCTTGATCGCCTGCGCCAATCGCTTCGCCATCGGATCGGTGAGCTTCTTGGAGTCCTTGACCCCTTCGAGCTCGGCCAGGTGCTCGGGCCCGACGTAACACGCGGCGATCACCAATGGTCCGAAGTAGTCGCCCTTCCCGCTTTCGTCGACCCCGATATGTCCTTCCACTACCGGCTAATTCCCTCCACGAGCCACAACTCACGAGCCACAAGCGATGTCCCCATCACAGCCATCCGATCGGATTCACCGCCTTCCCGTGCACGTGCACCTCGAAGTGTAGATGCGGTCCCGTCGCCAAGCCGGTCGAGCCTACGTCCGCGATGTGCTCGCCGCGCGCCACCTTCTGCCCCGCCGAAACCAGCAGCCGAGAGCAGTGGCCGTACACCGTGGCGATCCCGCCGCCATGGTCGATGATCACTACGTTCCCGAAGCCCCGCATGTACTGGGCGTTGATAACCACCCCCGCCGCCGCCGCGTGAATCGCCGCTCCGCGGGGCGCCCCGAAGTCGATGCCGGCGTGAATGCGCATCTTGTGCAAGATCGGGTGGAAGCGCATCCCAAACCCGCTCGTGATCGGCGCGACCACCGGCCGGCCCAAGCGGCCCGTGAACCGGATCGGCAAGTTTCCCTTGCCCTTCGACGCCGCCTGCGCGGCCCTGATTTGCGCCTCGATCGAGCTTTCGTCCCGCTCGAATTGATCCAGGAGCTCCTGCAGCTCGCCCTTCTGCTCCTGAAGGTTTTCGAGAATGTCCGCCTTCTCGTTCCGGGCGGCTTCGAGCGCCACCTCGTCTTGCTTCTGTCGCTCCACCGTGGCATTGATGCGCTGAACCAGGAGCTCCGCTTCGTGCGTCTGCTCGGCGAGAATGTCCCGCTGCCGCCTGTACGCGTCCAAGGCGCGCTTGTCCGCTGTCGCCACCCGGTCCAGCAGGTAGGCGCGCCCCGCGATGTCGCCTGAACTCGTCGAGCCGAGCAGCACGCCGATCGCCGGCGCGTCCCCCTCCATGTACATCCCGCGAAGGCGATGTCGCACGCTGACGATGTCGTGAGCCAGGCGCCGCTCCGAGTTGCGCAACGCGATTGCCAGTTGCGCCTGCTTGGCGCGGTCCGCTTCCAATGCCTGCATCGTCTGCTCGAGCTGCGCCTGCGTGGTCTCCAGCTTCGCATCGACTCGGTCGATATCGCCGGCCACCGCGTTCACCTTGCGTTGCGTCGCATGGAGCTTGGAGCGGATCTTCTCCTTTTGGCTTTGAACCGCATGGAGCTTCTCGCGCAGCTTCTTGGTGCTCACCGAACTCTTCGCCGGCTTTTTGCGGTGGCGCGCCCTCTTGTGCTGAGCCGAGGCATCACCAAGCATCAGGAGTACGCATAGGCAAGCCGCCAGAGCCATTCCT
>DATGIR010000034.1:0-5263 GCA_035295605.1 Fimbriimonadaceae bacterium
GAGGCGATCGGCCAACCAACCCGGGGCTCCCACAAGGCCAAGACTTCCAACAAGGCCAAAGTCTCTAGCAAGGTGAAGGTTGCGAGCCGGCTGAAAACCACGACCAAGTCCAAGGTCTCGAATAAGGTCAAGCTCTCCTCGAAGCAGAAGATCCACGCGAAAGGGCACAAAGGCGGCAAGCGGGCTCTCGTCCCCGGCGTGGGCAAGAACGCTCACCAAAAGCCGAAGACTCAGTAGCCCAGTGGACGCGGAGCCGCTTCCGGCGCTCTACGCCAAGTGGACCTCCGAGTTCCTGGGGCCCATCCCCAGGGAATCACGTGCGACCTGCGACGACTGCGCCATGTGCGCGCGGCCCGGAAGCGAGGATGAGCCGGAGACGGAGTACTTCAACCCCTCGACGAAGTGCTGCACGTTCCTACCGGACATTCCCAACTTCCTAGTCGGCGCCGCGCTGAAAGATTCGGACCCGGCCGGAGCGGCGGGCCGTGAGAGTCTCAACGCGCGAATCGCACGGAAGGAAGGCGTCACGCCGATGGGGCTCGGACCGACCGCCGTCTACGACTCGCTCTTCAAGGAGGCGCCGGAGGCGTTCGGGAAGAGCCTCGAGATGCTTTGCCCTCACTTCCTATCCGAGTCCAGTTCCTGCGGCATTTGGCGCCACCGCGAGGCGACGTGCGCCACATGGTTCTGCAAGCACGTGCGGGGAGCCGTCGGCTACGAGTTCTGGAACAAGCGGTTGCATGAGCTACTGACTGCGATCGAGTTCGACCTTGCCAAGTCGGTGACCTTGGAACTGCTCGCGGATTCAAACGCGCTCACCGCGCTCGTCGAAACGGGCGCATGGAAGCTCGAGGCCGACGCCATCACGTTGGAAGCGATCGAACGCCGGGCCGATCCGAAGAGCTATGCCCGGATTTGGGGGCCGTGGGCCGGCCGCGAGGAAGCGTGGTTCATCCAATGCTCCGAAATCGTCGATCCGCTTTCGTTTGCGGATGTCTGCGCCCGCTGCGGCCCGAACATCCAAGCCCACCTGCGTCTCACCAAGGTGAGCTACCAGCGATTGGTGTCGCCTCCGGCCCCAAGCCGCGTTCGCCCCGTCTCTCTACGCGTGCTCAACGCTGGGCCGGAATCCACGCGCGTGGGCACGTACAACGGCTACGATCCGTTGGACATCCCCAACGCGGTGTTGCAGCAACTCTACGCCTTCCGCGGAAGGTCCGTGGACGAGGCGGTGCAGGACATCCAGGTCCGGACGGGAATGCGGTTCGAGGAGTCGCTCGTCCGTAAACTCATCGATTTCGAAGTTCTTGAAGAGGAGTCTCCTTAGAGCGGCCGTGCCTCCCTGAGCCGACTATACTTCCGCGAATGCTGCTCACCGACGAGGTGATCGACAGGCTCCATCGGTTCCGCGTCCGAACGATGCTGGCCAGCCGGGACCTCGGCTACAAGGTCGCCGAAATCGGCGGCGGCGCCGCCAGGTTCGCCGGCGCCGGCAGTCCGGTCACCCAGACCTACGGCGTGGGATTTCGGGGAGCAGCCGTCGACCTGAAGGTGCTGGACGAGTTCTACCAAGGGCTCGCCGACAACTGGGAGCTGATCGTGACCCCATTCGACTCGCCCGAAGTCTTCCGGCAGGCCGTGACCCTGGGTTACGTCCCCGACCACTTCGAGACGGTCATGGGCATGATCGCAGGCGAGGTCGAAACCCCAGGTATCCCAGACCTGACCATCGAGGAACGCGGGGAAGGCGACGAGCTTTGGATCAAGACCTCCGAAGCCGGCTGGATGGAATTGCCCGAACTTCCGGAGCAGCCGAGCGAATTTGGACGCCAAATGGCGAAGGGGGGCCAAACGCGCCGGTTCCTCGCCTACTGGAAGGGAGAGCCGGCCGCCACCGCCGCAATCCTCGGCAGCGAGGGTGACTTCCTCCTTGCCGGCGCCTGCACGCGCACGCAATTTCGCGGCCTCGGGATTCAAAAGGCGCTGAGCCGGCATCGACTTCGGGTCGCCGGGCCGGGGTCCTTCGTGCAGGTCGTAACCCTGCCCGGGTCGGCCTCCCACCGCAACGCCCAGCGGACCGGTTTTTCTCCGCTCTACAGCAAGTTGGTGATGATGCGCCGGTCATCGCCGTGAATGTTATTCGGACTCCTCTCGGAGACCGGCGAGGAATTCGCCGAACGTCGTGGCGACCGGCCAGATAATGGGTTCCCCATCCGTCTCGACATCCACGTACACTACCGGCGGCTCGCCGCGTGAGCCGCAAGTGCGGTAGTCGAGGAAGAGTCCGGTGTGGCCGTCGCCGTCGAGCCAGAGCAAATCGTCAGGGTAGCCCCACTCCTTCCGCATGTGCAGCGCGCCAGTCTCGGCATCGATGCCATACCCGTACCCGAGTCCATGCACCGTCCGATACTCTGCATAAGGCTCTCCCCACGAATCCGGCATCTCGCACGGGTAACGCGTCGGTCTCAAGAAGCCCCCGTTTGATTCATGCAGGAGCGCCAGAAACGGCGCCGGAAGGCGCACGCCCAGCCGCTGCTCGGCACTCGCCACCATCTCGTCCGTGAGAGGGGGGCCGTAATAACGGGCGAACTCGCTTGGCGTCCGGCTAAAGGGGTCCTTCGCGGAAAGCTCTTCGGGCGAATAGAAGCGGCTCATAATTGGACTCCTCCGGCGCTGGTACGCCCGTTGTACCAAAGGGAGTGCATCGAAGCGAAGGCTCGTGCCGTGCGCTGAGCTAAGATGGCGAAATGTCAACGGCAGCCTTGCCGATTGCAAAGACCGACGAGCCGCGCGTCGTCACCCGGACGACCAACATGCTCTCAGCGAGTTGGATCGTCCACTGGCTCGGCCTCTTCGTCTACACGCTGCCCCTCAAGCTCTTTCTCAAGAACCACTTTCACCTCGACGCCACGCACGTAGCTCCGCTCCTCTTCCTCGCCGGCTTCCCCTTCAGCATCAAGCCGATCTTCGCGTGGGTCGGTGACAGCTTCGCAATCGGGGGCTTTCGAAGGCTCTCCTGGACCGCGGTCGGCGGGTTCATCGGCGCCGCATTCTTCCTCCTGCTTCTGCTCGCGTCGGACAACACCAACTTCTACGTTTGGTGCATCTTTCTCGCCATCATCGGCTACGTCTTCGTGAGTTGCTCGCTCGGCGGGCTCATGGTCGAGTTTGGAACTCGAAACCGGGTCCTCGGCGGCCTCTCCTCGCTTCGCGGCGCCATCAATCAGGGCGTCAACGTCCTCGTCGGCCCGCTGGCCGGATACCTTGCCGCGCAGCGCATAGCCTGGACATGGATGGTGTGCGCGGCTTGCGCCCTCGGAAACGCGGGCCTCATCTTTGGCTGCGCCGACCGCAAGTACGAACGCCCGAAGGAGTCGGCCAAGAACATCGTGCTCGGCCAGCTTCGCTCCCTTCTTGCGAGCAAGAGCTACTGGTTCGCGATCATCGCGACGATTCTCATTACCATCGCCCCCGGCTTCGGAACTCCGCTCACCTTCTACCAGCAGGATGTCTTGAAGCTTAAGGAAACTCAAATCGGCGAACTGACGATGTTCAACGGCATCGGCGGCATCTTGATGGGCTTGCTCTGCTTCGGCATCATCCGGCGAATCACGCTCGGCCGGCTCTTCCTGATCGCCACGATCCTCAACTCGATCGGGACCCTCGCCTACACCCAGTACCGGGGCTTCGGGGCGGCATCGATCATCGAACCGATCGGCGGGTTCGTCGGCGCCGGAACCACCGTCGCGATCTTCGCCATCGCCGGCCATGCGACCCCCAAGGGGGTCGAAGGGCTCGGTTACTCCCTCATCATGGCCGTCAACAACCTGGTCTTGGGGGTCGGAGACATGTTCGGCTCCAAGCTGACGTCCGACTTCCAAATGCCGTTCTGGCAGCTCGTGCTGCTGAACTCGGGCACGACCCTGATCGCCCTGGCCGTGCTTCCGTTCATGCCAGCCGCGATCAAGTCGGTGAAGGACGTCGCCCACATCCCGCCATCCGAGTCGAAGTCCCAGTCCGGGCACATCGTCGACGAATGAACGAGCCGCTCCGGCGTTAGGCTCAGACCTCCTGGCTCACACGCGGTGCCGCCGGCTCAACCCGACCGCCACCAGACCCAGACATGCCACGAGCGGCGGCACCGACCGGAACGGCGTCGGCGCGGGCGCCCTGGGCGGCAGCATCAGGCGCTTCTTCACGAAGTAGATATCGTCGTCGGCAGGCCGCGGAAAGTTGTTGTCCACGAAGGTTTCCACCTGCGCTCGGTTCGGGATCGCGTCCGCCGGAAGCTCCACCTGCTTGGCGAGCAGATCGGCCGTCGGCCACGGAATCGGCGCCGTCCATTGCGGCGTCTGCCACGGTTCGAAGCCGCCGATCTTCGCATCGTAGTCCCCAACTGAGACGAAGTACACCCGCAGCGTTCCGTTTCGATCCTTTTGAATGTTCGAGCTGGGCACGTAGAACGGGTTGAACGGCTTGTCGGTCTTGAAGCTCATCCGCACTGTGCCCGTCGAGGCGGCCAGCTTGGTCTTGTCGATCACCTTGAACGCGGTGAGATACCAACCCTTGCCGCAGTAGCGCTCGGCCCATTTCTCGACCTCCGGCGTGGAGACGTACCCGTGCTCGTTCATCCAGTCGTTGATGGCGCCCGCGCTCCGGGACCAAAGCGTCGTGGCGTGGAACCCGGCCACGTCGGCCTCCTGAATGACCTTCACCTCGCTCGAGCGCGAGCCACCCCCGAAACCGCCTCCTGCGCCTCCCATCGCCGCGGCGCGCCGGTACACCGGCGCCAGGCTGGCGAGCGTGTAGAACGCCTGCGTCGAGGCTTCGTTCAACTTGGGTTTGCCCGGCGTCGGCGCGATGAATCCGAAGTTGTCGGCGCCCGAGCGGAAGTTCGCGTTCCGGATGAAGTGCTCCATGTGGTGCGCCTCGTCCCAAATGATGATGTTCGTCTGATCCCCAAAGACGACGGGCCGGCCCGGAGGGCCGACGCCGGAGCAGGCCCATGCGCACGTCCCCCAGACGGCCGCCAGCGCTACCGCCGACGCTCGCATTCGAATCGTGTTGACTGGTCGGGCCGAGTCGTGGAGACCCGGCATCTCGCGGTGAATTTGGAACTGCTCCATGAACCCTCAGACGCGCGGGGTCTGGATTGGTGTCGTAATGAACCGATGTATCCTCGGCCCGTGGACACCGAGGTTCGCTTCTCCTCAGACCCGGGGATTGTCGACTCCCTTAAGTACGAAGGCTTCTTCGACGGCTG
>DATGIR010000035.1:0-2908 GCA_035295605.1 Fimbriimonadaceae bacterium
GAAGGGCGAGAGAGACGAGATTGCGAAGTCGATCACTGAAGCCGCCCGAGGCGCCGACGCCATCGTCGTCTTCGCCGACATCGACGAGGGCGAGGGGCAGGACCGCGCCTACCTGAACCTTCCCGGCAACCAAGAAGACGCCATCGGGGCTGCCGCCTCAACTGGCGTCCCCGTCGTCGTCGTCCTCGTTGCCGGCTCGCCGGTGACCATGGAGCGGTGGGAGCGCAAGGTCCCCGCCATCCTCGACGTCTGGTACCCGGGCGAGGAGGGCGCGCGTGCCACCGCCGAAACGCTCTTCGGCGACAACAATCCCGCCGGCCGGCTACCGATCACGTTCCCCCTCACCGTGGGCCAGTGCCCGATCTACTACAACCTCGAGCCATCCGGCCGTGGCTACGACTACACGAACTCGACCGGCAAACCGCTCTTTGCCTTCGGCCACGGCCTGAGCTACACCCGCTTCGACTACGCGAACCTCAAGATCGAACCGCTGAGAACGCCGAACACCTGGCAGGTGTCGGTCGACGTCAAGAACGCGGGCGACCGGGACGGCGAGGAGGTCGTCCAGCTCTACACCCACCAGCGCTATTCGAGCGTCATCCGCCCCCTGGAGGAGCTGAAGGACTACAAGCGTGTCGCTCTCAAAGCGGGCGAGACAAAGACGGTGACCTTCACCCTCGGGTTCGACGAGCTCGCGTTTCTCAACGAGGCCAACAAGCTCGTTACCGAGAACGCGCCCGTCGACGTCCGCATTGGCGCCGCATCCGACGACATTCGGCTACGCGGCGAGGTCCGAACGAGCGCCGCCTCGAAGCGCTAGGTCGCCAAGGTTCTAAGGTTCCATGTTTCCATGGGCTTAGAACCCTGGGGCCGTGGAACCCTGGAGCCCTAGGAAAGCGCTCGGCTGATCGCGTACACCCGGCAATCCTTTCCGTCGTATTCGCAGTTCTGCACGTATCGCATGCCGATCTTTTCGGCAACGCGAATCGAGGCCACGTTCAGGGGGTCGATCAGCGAAATCAGGCGGTTGACCGGGAGGCGGCTGAATCCCCACTCCCGCACGGCTGCCGCCGCCTCTGTCGCATATCCCTGGTTCCAGAATTCGTGCGCGAGCTTGTAGCCGATCTCGATCTCCTGCCGCCCTGCCACCGACTGCGGCACGAGCCCACAGTAGCCGATGCATTCATGTCGTCCCTTCTTCTCGATCGCCCAGAGGCTGTGACCAAACTTCTCCTGCAGCTCGATAAACCAGGCAATCGCCCGCTCGGCCCTGTCGCGCGAGCGCGGGCCGGAGTTGTAGTAGCGCATCACCTCCGGGTCAGCCTCGATCGCGGCGAACGCCTCGAGGTCGGAAGGTTCGAAGATGCGAAGGATCAGGCGGTCGGTTTCGAGAATCTGAAGCGATTGATCGGTCATAGGTGTCGGCGGGCGTGCGCCCGGCTCTACCAAGTTCGACGAAACGGTTCAGCAAGGCGTCGAGCTTCACCCAAAACTCGGGACTATTGACCATCCTCCAGCCGCATAATCACGGCAACAATGGGCCCCTCCTTGAAATCGGCTCAACTGCTCAAGATAGCCCTCGGAGCCACGGCTCTGAGCGTCGTCTACGGCATCTGCCACGACCTGATCACCGCCCAAGTGTGCCTCGAGTACTTCACGCTCTACCACCCCCACCTCGTCGACTCGCAGAGCCCCGTCGTCATGGCGCTCCTATGGGGCGTCATCGCCACCTGGTGGTTCGGCCTAATCGGGGGGATCGCCACCGGCGTCGTCGCGACAAGGGGAGCCGGCCCGCCGATTCCAGCCCGGCGAGCCCTCCTGATGATCGCCAAAATGATGGTCGTTTGCTTCGCGCTCGCGATGCTCGCCCTACTCGTCAGCCCATTGTTTGCGACCTCCGTTCCCGACGACTTCCTGCCGTCCTTCGTAGCCGAGCGGCACATCAAGTCGGCGTTCCTCTCCGACCTCGCCGCCCATAACGTCAGCTACTTTTCGAACTTCGTGGGCGCCGTCATCGTGTGCATCCGTATCCACTTGCTGCGCCGCACGGCGTAAACGCCGCGCCGCGTCAACCCAACCCTCCAACCTCCACTCACCACCCCGAACTTTTTGCGCTGTATCATTGCTCTAATACAATAGAGAAAGCGATGCACCTCCCAATCCGAATCTCCTCCACCGACGGCGTCCCGATCTACCAACAGATCGCCCAGCAGATCAAATACCTCGTCGCCTCCGGCCGCCTCGAACCCGAGGCCGAGCTCCCGCCCATCCGCGCCCTCGCGCTGCAACTCACCGTCAACCCGAATACGGTCGCTCGCGCTTACCGCGAGTTGGAGGCCGCCGGCGTCGTTTACACCCGCCGCACTTCCGGCACCTACGTATCCGCCCAGGGCTCGCCGCTCGCCAAAGAGGAGCAGCTCCGCATCCTCGCCGAGCGCGCCGACGGCCTACTCGCCGAAGCCCTCCAAATGGGCATCAGCACCGACGATGTCCTCGACCTGGTTCGCCATCGCGAACGAAACATGCTCGGCCTCGAGGAGGAGCGAATCTAAATGGAAACCGCAAACAAAGCCGTCGAGGTGAGAAACCTTAGCCGCCGCTTCGGCAACAAGCTCGCCCTCGACAACGTCACCCTCACCGTCCCCGCCGGCTCGGTCCTCGGCCTCGTTGGCGAGAACGGCGCCGGCAAGACCACCCTCATCAAGCACGTCATGGGGCTCATGAGCCCGCAGGAGGGAAGCGTCAGCGTCCTCGGCGGCGACCCCGTCCGCGACCCGCGCGGCGTGCTATCCCGCGTCGGCTACCTCACCGAGGAAGTCGACCTGCCCGGCTGGATGCGCGTCCACGAGCTTATGCGCTACACCCAGTCGTTTTACGCCACCTGGGACCCCGCGTACGCCGAGAAGCT
>DATGIR010000036.1:0-6699 GCA_035295605.1 Fimbriimonadaceae bacterium
TCGTCGACCACCAATATCCGCATCTGCTTAATGCTGTGAATCTCGCTGTCCATCGGCCCTCAGGCTCGCCCCATTTAGTTCTCGGTACATCCAAGCCGGGAACTACCGAAAAACCCGCAAGATCACCGGCAATTTAACGATCTACTTGATCGACCCAAGAGTAATGCCGCGAACGAAGTATCGCTGGCCGATCAGGAACACCAAGAGAAGCGGCGCCATCACGATCACGGCCGCGCTCATCTGCAGGGGCCAATTCGTACCTCCGTACGCATTCTTGTAGATCGAGAGGCCGACCTCGACCGTGCGCATCGAAATCGAGTTGGTGTAGATGAGGGGGCCGAAGAAGTCGGTCCAGACGCCGATGAAGGTGAACGTGGCGCACGTCGCTACGGCGGCGCGGCTGAGCGGCACGAAGATGCCGGCGAGAATGCGCATCTCCCCGGCGCCGTCCAGGCGGGCGGCCTCGCCGAGCTCGGCGGGAACGGTGGAGAACGCCTGCCGAAGCAGGAATACCGAGAAGGCGGAGCTCAGCCCGGGCACGATCAGCGCGGCGTACGTATCGAGCCATCCGAACGACCGGAGCATCAGATAGACGGGAATCTGAGTGGCCGCTCCGCCGATCATCATCGACCCGAGGAAGGCGGCGAAAAGTATGCCGCGGCCCGCGAACCTGAGCCGGGCGAACGCGTACGCGGCGCACGCCGAAACCGCGAGCTGGCCCACGACCACGGCGCCGGCGACCACGACGCTGTTGAGGAAGAAGCGCGCCACCGGAAGGTGGGGATTTGTCAGCACCCGGCCGAAGTTTCCGAAGTCGGGCTTGACCGGCCACAGCTCGTCGATGGCGGGAATCGGAGACTTCGGCGGATGCAGGGCGACGAGCACCATCCATACGAACGGGGCCATGAGGAACCCGGCTATGAGAAGCATCGCGGCGTAGGAGGCCACAGCCTTCGCGATGTGCCTGAAGTGCGCGAATTCCTTCATGCCGAGTAGTCCGCGAGGTTGGCCCGCACCAAACGAAACTGGACGATCGAGATCCCGGCGATCGCAACCAGGAGGATGAACGACTTGGCGCTCGCCAGCCCGACGTTGAAGTCGACCCAGGCCTCGGTGTAGATGTGGTAGCCCACCACGTCGGTGGTCATGTCGGGCCCGCCCTTGGTGATCATGTAGACCGGCGTGAAGAGCTGCATCGCCGAGATCGTCGAGGTGACGAGCACGAACAGCGACGTCGGCAAGAGCATGGGGAGCGTGATCCGTTTGAACGAGCTCCAGCCCGAGGCCCCGTCTAGGGAGGCGGCCTCGTAGAGCGAGCCGGGGATCCCCACGAGGCCGGCAAGGTAGAGCACCATGCGCGGGCCGAGCCCGGTGAAGACGGACATCACGACCAACACCCACATCGCGGTCGAGGCGTTGTTGATGAAGTCGGTCGTATGGGTCTTGTCGTTGACGTGGAGCCAAAGTAGGACCACGTTCACCAGGCCGTTTGTGGGCAGGAAGACGTAGATCCAGAGCATCGCGGTGGCGACGCCGCTGGAGATCGCGGGAATGTAGTAGAGGGTGCGGAAGATGGTCACCCCGCGCAGGCGCTGGTTGACGAGAAGCGCCACCGCGAGGGCCAGCGCCATCCCGAGGGGTACGCCCACCGCCGTGTAGCGGAAGGAGTTCCAGAGCGCATTCCAAAACGCTTGCTCCCGCAGCGAGAAGGCGTAGTTTCCTCCCCCGACAAACGCGTGGTGCCCGTTGGCGATGTTCCACTTGAACGTGCTGACATAGGCCGCATAGGCGATCGGGAAAAGGGCGAAAAGCGCCAGATGCGCGGTCGCGGGTCCGACGAATGCCCAGCCCAGGAGGCTTTCACGGCGCTGGAGGCGCGTCACCGCTTGGCGAACTCCAGGTCGATGCGCTCGGCGGCGGTCTTGAGCGCGGCGAGGGGGTCGGCGCCGTTGAGGAGCACGCTCGACATCGCGCTGGCGCCCTGGGTTTCGACGAAGTCGTACCCCTCGACCCGGGAGCCGCGCGGCGCCCGGGCGGTGGCGACCAAGGGAAGAAATGCGCGTTCCAACGGATCGACAGCGCGGGCTTGGGCGACGTCCTTCCGCGCATCGATGGCGATGCCGCTGGAGTTGTAATCCATCTGCACGCGGCGGCTGGTCATGTACTTCACATACCGCCAGGCGAGGTCCAGGTGTCGACAGCCGGTCGGAATCGCGTACCCCGACTCGTACATCACGGTGTTGGCAAGGGGCGTGTTGTGGGGGACCGCGGTGACGCCCAGCTCGCGCCAGTCGAGCTTCGGCTGGCCGTTGCGGTCTTTGGGGGCGTTCTTGTAGTCGATCAGGCTCCAGTGGCCGCTGATGGTCATCGCCGCGCGGCCGCTGACGAAGGGATCCACGCCCATGGCGGCGGTCATCGACGGGCTCGGGGAGACGTGGTCGACTTCGATGAGGTCACGCAGGAAGCGGAAGGTTTGCGCGTTTTGGGGGCTGTTCAGGGAGCCGGCCGCCCGGGTTCCGTCCTCGGTGAGGACGTCGCCGCCGTTGTTCCAGAGCCACATGACCCAGCCCGGCATCCAGTTGCTGAATGCATAGCCGAAGCGCTCATTCTTCTCACCCTCGTTGATCGTGACCGCTCTTGCCACCTGCCGGAAGCGCTCGAAGTTCCAGGAGCCGTCCGGATAAGGCACCTGAGCCCGGTCGAAGAGGCGCTTGTTGTAGTACATCACCATCGGCGTGAAGTCCTGGGGGATGGCGTAGACGGCGCTGCCGCGCCGGGCGATGTCGACCACGTTGGGAAAGTAGTCGTCGAGGCGGAACTCGGGATCTTTGGCGATGATCGGGGCGAGGTCGGTGACGATACCGTTGTTCATGAACACGGCGGCCGAAGAGGCGTCGAGCATCATGATGTCCGGTGATGCGCCGGCGACGTGCGCCATCACCATGGCCTGAACATACTGCTCGGGGATGGTCTCGCGGACGATTTTGACGCCGGGATTCTCGCGCTCGAACTCGTGGTCGATCGCGTCGCACTTCTTGGCGTAGTCGGAGTCGTCCTCGCCGGTGCCCCAGGTGGCGATCCGGAGGGTGATCGCGTTCGGGTTGTGGCTCGGCTGGCAGCCGGCCAGTGCCAGCAGAAGCACGCACCACCAGCGCCGGAGGCTCACGAGCCGGGTTGTACCCGTGATGTCTTGAAGAAACGTGTGGCACCGGCTTCAGCCGGTGGGGACACACGGGACCCGGGCCGGAGGCCCGGGCTCCATATAGGTAGGCTCTCGCCCATGCAGGAGCCCGAGGGTGCGGATTGGAAGGCCTTCTTCGAGAGCCACGCGCCACACTACAATCACAACCCCTTCACCAAGCACACGAAGGCGGAAGTGGACTTCCTGCTTGGGTTGATTCCCCTGCCGCAGTACGCCCGAATCCTCGATATCGGGTGCGGCACCGGGCGGCACGCCATCGAATTCGCGTTGCGCGGCTTCGACGTGACCGGGCTCGACTTTTCGCCGGCGATGCTCGCGGAAGCGCGGCGGGAAGCCGAACTCGCCGGGGTCGAGGTGGAGTTCTTCGAGGCGGACGCCACCACCTTCGTCGCCCAGCCGCCCTATGACTTCGCGATCTGCCTGTGCGAGGGCGCGTTCAACCTCATCGGCCCGACCGTCGACCCGGTGACCCACGACCTCGCCATCCTCAAGAACGCGGCGGCGTCCCTCAAGAGCGGCGGCCACTTCGTGCTCAACGCGCTGAACGCCTTCTCGCTCATCCGCCAGCTAACCGATCAGGCGATCGAGCAGCGGAGCTTCGACCCGCTGACGATGATCGCCACCTACCGCGACCGGTGGAATCTGCCGGAGGGGGAGCTCGACATGTTCATCCGGGAGCGGCTCTACACGCCGCCGGAGGTCGCGGCGATGCTGCACACGGCGGGGTTCGAGGTTCTCAACCTGTTCGGCGGGACCGCCGGCGAGTGGGGCCGGCGGCCGTTGAAGTTGGATGAGGTGGAAGCAATGTTTGTGAGTAGGAAGAGGTAGGCCTTACAGCCCCAAGACTTTCTGCAGCAGCGCCTTTTGCGCGTGGAGGCGGTTTTCGGCCTGGGGCACGATACGGCTGTAGGCCGCGTCCATCACCGAGTCCGTCACCTCGTAGCCGCGCCGCGCAGGCAGGCAGTGCATGAAGATCGCGTCCTTGTCCGCCATCGCCATGGCCCTGTCGTCCACGCGGTACTTCTCGAAGACCTTGAGCCGGTGCTCCTGCTCGTGCTCGTCGCCCATCGAGATCCAGACGTCGGTGTAGACGACCTTGGCCCCCGCGAGGCCCTCCTCCATGTTCGAGGTCTGGGTCAGCCCGGCCATCTCTTCCAGGCGGAAGTTCTCGGGTCCGCAGATGGTGACCGGATACCCCAGGCGGGTGGCCAACCGTGCGAGCGAGCGGGAGACGTTGTTTCCATCGCCGACGTACGTGATCTTCACCTTGTCGGCGCCGAACTCCTCGCGGATGGTCTGGAGGTCGGCGAGCGCCTGGCAGGGGTGCTCCATCTCGGTGAGGGCGTTGATGACCGGCACCGAAGCGTTCTCGGCGAGCTCCTCGATGTCCTTGTGCCAGTAGAGGCGCGCCACGATGGCGGCGGCCCACCCAGAGAGATTGGAGGCGATGTCCTTGATCGCCTCGCGCTGGCCCATCCCGATATCTGCCTTGCTCAAGTAGACGGCGTGGCCGCCGAGTTCCTGGATCGCCGCCTCGAAGGAGACGCGGGTGCGCAGGGACGGCTTTTCGAACACGAGCGCCACCGTTCGATTCTCGACCGGGCTGATAGCGGCCGGGGCGATATGGCGCCGCTCCTTGAGGTAGGCGGCGAGGTTGAGGACCTCGCTGATCTGGGCGTCGCTCAGATCGTCGATCGTCAGCACGTCGTGAAGCGGCTGCGGCCGCTCCGCGTGCGCGGCGGGAATATGGACGTGCTTCTTGCCGAGCACCTCGGCGAGAACGGAGAGGCAGTGGTCGACCTGCTCTTCGGTCACGATGAGCGGCGGCACGAAGCGCAGCATCGACTCGTCGGTGGCGCTGAAGATCACGCGCTTTTCGAACGCCTTGGCGACGATGTCCTTGGCGATCGGCTTCTTGAGGACGACGCCGAGCATGAGGCCGCGCCCGGTCACGCTCTCGATCGGATCGCCCAGGGCTTCAAGGCCCTTCTTGAAGTAGGCGCCGACCTTCTCGACGTTGGCCAGGATGTGCTGGTGTTCGATGGTGTCGATGACGGCGAGGCCGACCGCGCACGTGATCGGGCTGCCGCTCAGGGTGCTGCCATGGTCGCCCGGCTCGAATACGTCGGCCGCCTTTCCGACCGCCAGGCACGCGCCGATCGGCATCCCGCTGCCGAGCCCCTTGGCCAGGCACATGAGGTCGGGCTTGACCCCGATTTGCTGCCATGAGAACCAGGCGCCGGTTCGGCCCATGCCGCACTGGACCTCGTCGAAGATGAGAAACGCGTTGTGCTGGTCGCACAGCCTGCGCGCCTCTTCGAGGAACGTGGGGGTCATCTCGAGCACGCCGCCCTCGCCCATGATCGGCTCGATGGTGATCGCCGCCGTCTTGTGGCTGAAGGCTTCGCGAAGCTCCTCGAGGCTGTTGGGGGTGATATGCCGGAAGCCGGGAACCAGCGGCTCGTAGGGGCGCTGATACTTGCGCTGCCCGGTCGCGGTGAGGGCGCCCATCGTTCGGCCGTGGAAGCTTCCGTGGAGGGCGATGATCTCGTAGTCGCCGTCCGGGCGCTTCTGGTTTCCGTGCTTCTTGGCGATCTTGAGGGCGGTTTCGTTGGCGGTGGCGCCGCAGGTGCTGAAAAAGACGCGATCCATGCCGCTGAGCTTGCAGAGGCGCTCGGCGAGCATCGGCGACGGGGCCGTCAGGAGGTACCCGCTCACGTGCATGAGCTGCTGTGATTGGCGGCTGAGCGCGCTGGAAACGGCGGGGTGGCAGTGGCCGAGGGAGCAGGTGGCGATTCCCGCCAGCATGTCGAGGTATTCGGCGCCGCGGTTATCCCACAGCGTGCAGCCGGCGCCCTGGACGAAGAGCGCGGGGTGCCGCTTGTAGGTCCGCATCATGTATTGGTCGTCGGCGGCCTTGATGGTGTCGTACTTCAGCATAAAAATCCTTGAGGTGAGAGAGCCCTGGCGCAGCTTCGCGCAAACGGCGAGAGAAAAGTAAGGGGGGCAGCGGAAGCGCGGCTTCGCGGCTGGCAGGTCTGGCTGACCCCCTAGCTACGCGGCAGGGGGCGACGGGGCTCGAAAGAAAGCCGGGTCAGCACAGTTGGTGGAGCATACCCGAGGTGAATTTCGACCCCATCTTTCCCCAAACGTTGCATCGGGTGGCTCCGTCCTCTATAATGGCAGTCACAGCACAAATGCGGAGCCACGTGCCCAGCAGGCGAGCTGCAAAGTCCCTGAGAGGGGATAGCTCAACTTTCGGAGGAAACAAAAATATGGCAAAGAAGATTTTAGCTCTCGTGTTGACCGCGTGCGTGCTTAGCGTTATGATCGGCTGCAGCAAGAGCGACGATACTAGCGGCACGGCAGGTACGGCTGGCACGGCCGGCACGGCGGGAACCGCCGGCACCACCGGCACCACCGGCGGCAAGTAAGCCTCGGTCAACTAATTGGGGCCCGGATGCATCGCATCCGGGCCCTTGGTCGTCAATGAGGTC
>DATGIR010000037.1:0-7494 GCA_035295605.1 Fimbriimonadaceae bacterium
CGGTGCTTTCCGCAGGGTGTTAGGCATGCCCTTGACGGTGATCAACGTATGTTCCTCCGCTGCCTGCCGGCACTCGTCGGCTCCTTATGCTCCGCCGTTCCTCGGCCCGATCCGGACTTCTTTCCCCCGTGGCTGATCTTGTTGACGGTTGCCCAAGCGCGCCGCTCGGCCTCAGCCTCCGGAACGCCGCGTTCCTCGTACGACTCTTCGATGTGTTCTGCCTGTCGCTTCTGTTTGTCCGTGTACTTGTCTTTGTCTCCCCTTGGCATTGCGATACTCCTTGGACCGTCTGGCCCCACACCCAAGGGACGTCGCCCAGCCGCTCGCGGCGCAGGTCAGCGCTAATGCTTGAGGCTTACGCCCGTCTTGGTGGTGCAGTAGGCGCCTTCGTAGCGCCACGGGTTGTGGTTGAACTCGCGGTCGACGAGGTTGAACAGCCGAGGGTCGTAGCGTTTGAGCTGGACCCGATTGCAGACCTCGTTGTGAACGCCGTTCGGCGGGCTCGCGCTTCGGGCGCAGTCGAAGTACATCTGCACGCCCTCCGCCCAATACTCGTCCCGGTTCGTGGCGGAGTAGGTCTTCTTCCAAAGCCCTTCCGCCATCGCCTTGTCATAAGCCTCGCGCAGGTCGGAGCGGAACTTGGGGTCGGTCCGGCTGAACACGACGCTCGCCAACGTGTGGGCGAACTCGTGGATGTAGATGCTCTCGCCCCGGTACCGGTCGTTCGGGAACTCGAGGATGTTCTCCTCGCCCCCGCTCGTGTTGCGGCCGCCTAGGCCGCGCGCCCTCTTGTTCCAATCCGTGTTCGGGTCGTTCTTCAGGTTCCAATACTCGGGCAGGTCGGTTTGGCCCTCGACGGCGGCGATGATCGAGTAGTGGCTGTGAGCCTTGACCAGCTCCTGGATCGAGGCTTCCGGCACCCTCGCCAGCAGCTTCCCGAACGTTTTGACGATGACGTGGAAAGCGCGATCGTCGACCTTCTCGGAGCCTATGATGGGCAGCCCGTGGAAGTAGGCGCACTTGTGATAGAAGCCGTCGTAACTGAGTTCTGCGGGGGGCGGGCCGATCGGCTCGTTCGGCCCGGTGGTGCGCGGGTGGGGATCGACGGTATCTTGGCGAACGGGCTCGGCCGTCGAGCTCAGAATCGCGGCCACGAGGAGCCAAGTGCCCGAAATCATGACTCAGTGTGGCACCGGGGCGGTCATTCGTTCAACATTGAATGAAATGGGGGTGCCGGGGATTGGGAGGGTCCCATGGATCATCCGTTCGGGATCGCCGGATTGTCAAGACGACCTCCGAGTTTCAGAGTTCACCCTTGGGTGTCATACACTTCACGTGTGCGATACGTCGTGCCGGTCGTGCTAGTCCTCGCTCTTTGTGGCTGCAGCCACCAGTCCGAGATCGTGGGCAAGTGGAGCAGCTTTGACAATGCGACGTACGTCTTCCGCCGGGACTACACATTCACGTTCGACACCGGTGACCGCGAAGCCGGGAACGGATACCACTGGCGGTTCAAGGAACGCGGCACCTACGATTTCGATGGGTCGACCCTGACGCTGCACATCAAAGCCGTCTACGATGGAGCGGACAAGCCGACTCATCTTTGGACGACCTGGGAGCGGTATTCGTTCGAGCCGGGCGAGCATATGGCTTGGGTCGCGTCTCTGGGCGACGATTGCACGAATCCCCCCGCCGTCGCAATGCGCAAGAAGTACCCGAGCCTGGTCCCCGAAAGTGTGATCTGGCTGCCGGTCCCGATCGATTTGCACTAGCCCCTATTTCGAAGCTGCGTGTCGCGCTAACATGCCAACTATGGCATAATACTCGCGGACTTGAAACCGGTCGCGTGGATCGCATCGAGCCTCAAGGATCTCAGGGCTTTTCCGGAGGAGCTACGAGACGACGTCGGGTTCTCGCTCTACCAGGCTCAGCTCGGGCGCAAACCGGCCGACGCCAAGCCTCTGCGAGGGTTCGGAAGCGCTAACGTTTTGGAGATCGTGGCAAGCGGCGACGACCGAACATACCGAGCGGTCTTCACGGTGCAGTTCGCGGACATCATCTACGTCTTGCACTGCTTTGAGAAGAAGTCTAGGTCGGGGATTGCCACGCCAAGGCAGGAGATCGACCTAATCAAGGCGAGATTGAAGCTGGCCGAACAGGAGTACAAGACATGGAAAGAAAGCAAGTGAGCGAAGCAACCGTTTCTTACGGCTCGGGCAATGTGTTTGCCGACCTTGTGTTGCCGAATCCCGAGGAGCGCCTCGGCAAGGCTAAGCTAGCGGTCGCGATTATGGACGCGATCAAATCGCGAGGGCTGACCCAAACCGAGGCAGCCAAACTCCTGGGGATCGATCAGCCAAAGGTGTCCAAGATCCACCGAGGCCGCTTGAGCGAATTCTCTACGGAACGATTGCTAGGCTATTTGATCCACCTCGGCCTCGACGTGGACATCGTGATCCACAAGTCCGTCACAAAGGACCAACGCGTGGGTGCTATCAACGTCGCATACATGTAAAACATGCTTCAGGGTTGCTTGCACAACGACCCGTAAGAACTTCCTCGCGGCAGTCGCTCCGCTTACCGCGCGAGGCGGCGCCGGATGGCCAGGCCGATGCCGGCCAGCCCCAACCCGACGGTGAAAGGCTCCGGCGTCGGCGCCGGGCGCGAGAAGTCGGCGTGCCAGGCCATGTCGCCTACGTCGTTGCGCCAGATGCCGTCGTTGTACACGACGTTTCCGCCGCCGTCGCCACCCGGGGCGGGGGGCGGAACCCAGCCGAAGTAGAAGTTGGAGTTGTTCGATACGTCGGTGAGCACGGCCATGTACTCGTCCCCCGGCGTCAGGCTCACGTTGGTGTTGACCTCCACCTGGGTGGGGTTGACCGAGAACGGGTTCAGGGTCAGCTGGCCGAGGTTGACGGTTTGCAGGGCGGCGCCGATCGTGTTCGTACCGTCCCAGCGATAGACTTCGGCGCTGAACGTGTCGCTCACGGCGTTTCCGCCGTTGGTGCCCGGGTAGGCGAACATCCAGAAGCTGAAGTCGACCAGCGTGTTGTATCCGCCGGTCGGCGTGAAGAACGACTGGCCCTCGCTGTTCGGGGCCCCGGCGCCCACCCCGCCAATGGTGCCGCTGTGGGAAAGCCAGTAGTTGTAAGTGTCGTAGCTCGGTTGAGCCAGGGCGGCGCCGCCCAGGCCGGCCAACACGGCGGTGATCGTCAAACGCGTCAATCGATTCATCTCATCCTCTCCAGCGGCATCCGCCGCGAATAACTCCGACTAGTTTCCAACCGCGATGCCGGACCCGGGGCGGCACGGGTGCGGTTGTCACGGCCTTCGGCGCATTCGTCACGCCGGAGAGGGGATTTCGTTACGCTTTCTTGACGAGACCGAGGATGAGCTTGCCCAGCCCGTACAGGAAGGTGGCGAGGGCGAAGAAGCAGAGGATGAGGGAGGCCACGATGCAGATCTCGGCGGTCTGCCCCTTCATGCCGTCGGTCGCCTTGGCCAGCGGCCCGCCGACCGCGAACAGGAGAATGCCGAGGAGGATGAGTTTCAAGCCACTTTTGGTCATCGGGTCTTCTTACCCTTAACAATCCCGTCGTCATCCGCCGGGTTTCACGCGCGGGTACCGCCTATCGCACCGACTACGGGCCGTGCGCGTCGCGAGAACACGCCATGTCCATCACTTGATAGACACTTAAAAGCGGACTACCAAGTTGACAGCATTGCCCGGATACTGCTTACGCCGCTAACGGCATAACGGAAACGAAAAGGCGTTTTCAGGGCTTATAGTCGAGCGCTTCTGGGTTCTAACGGTGGCCAACCAATGTTGGGCCAACCCGAGTTGAAAACTCAAGTGTTGTTTTGCGCTTTTGTGCATTGAAGCGTGGCAACGCAATAGGGGGAATGAATTGATCCTTAGTACACTGCTAAGTTTGATCGTTCTTGGCATGCCGGCGCGGCCGTCGGCGAATGCGGTGACCGGCTACTCGATCTCAATCCGGCAAGGAAACGATCGGTTTGTCTCTACGGTATCGAGTCTCGGCGCGTCATCGATCCAGATGCAGCCGCCGGCTGCAGGTGGCGCACCGATTGCCACGCGTGGTGCTCTCGTCGATTACGGCGCTGGACGACTTTACGCGCTCGACTTTGTCAAGCAAGCCTATCGTCTCGTATCGATCGAGGATTCCATCCGCCGTCTCAAGGGTGAGATTTCCGTCACCCGGGGTGCACTTACGATTCCCGGCTTGGGGAAGAAGCACAAGAGCTTCCCGCTTACCATCGCTAAGATTCGCCAGCCCGTGACCGTCAGCGGAATTCAGGCCCACGTCTACGTGGTGACGGACTCGGGTAGGAAGTGGCGGCTTTACTATGCAGATTCTCTGCCAAAGCCGCCGACTGCCATGATGCGAGAGCTTGCGGCGCTCATGCCAGCCGCTCCAACAGCAGGCGATCTAAGTCAATTCACGGCAATGACGCCCATGCTGGGCTTAGTCCTGCTGCGCGCGGATGTTCAGACTGGGAAGGTATTGAAGTCGGTCATGGTGGCCGAGAGCGTCCGCAAGATTCAGGTGGACCCATCGAGCTTCATACCACCTGCGGGGTGGCTCGACCTCGACAGCCCGGCCGTTAGCAGGCCAATACTTGTCACCAAACCGTGGGACGTCGGAAGCTTCTCGGGCTTGTCGGCTCCGACCACCGCATTAGTTCAGTGGCATGGTGGCCCGGTCTCCACCAGCCCGCAACTCCATCTGCTGTTCTGGGGCAAGACGTTTACCGATCCGAACCACAGCCAGGCCATCACAATGATCTTTACGGCCTTCAACTTGGGAATCTTCCAGCCGGGCTATCACAATTGGTTGGAGCAATACGGCGTCGACATAGGATTCGTACGTGACTCCAGCAGCGATTCGAACAACCCGGACAACTATGTTGGCGGCGGAGCAGGCTTTGTACCTATCGCGGCCCACGTAATCGAGCAGGGGCTCGATGGAAAGGGACCCCTATTCTGGTTCGTCTGGGGCGATAATCCGCTATACGGCGTGTTTCTCCCCGCCGCGGTAGTGGCCAACGGTAACGACTACCACTTCATGGCTCCTAACGGGTCATATCTTTGGGCCCCATGGCCGTTCACCCTGCTCGTTCACGAGGGCATGCCGTTTTTCGTCGTCCACACGCCCGAAGCGGCAATGTCGATGCCGACAGACTCCGTTCCCAGTGCGGGCACTGCCGGCGCCTTCGACGTCATGACGGAAGGCATGTCCCACGAATACGTTGAGACGGTGACCGACCCGTTTCCCTTCCTCGGTTGGTCGGATTGGGGCAAGATGCCGCTTCAGGACAACAGCGAAATCGGCGACATTTGCGAAAATGCCGATCCATGGGGCCGGACGACGCGAAACAACAATTTCGCCCTCAGCACCTACTGGTCGCAGAAGGACCAGGCCTGCGTCCCGCCCTCTCTGCCAACGATCGCAATCACCGCGCCATCGAGCGGCACGATCGTTCAGTGGGTCTCGAACCAGGGTGTTCCAGGGGGCGCTGTGAACGTGGCGGCCTCCTCGCACGATCCATTTGACGGGAATAACGTCGGCATTTCCTGGAGGCTGGACGGCGGCTCTTCCGTCGTGGCCACAGGCCCGACGCCTCGGGTGAGTGGTATTCCATTGGGAACCCATACGATCACCGCGACCGTGAAGGATTCACAGCTTAAATCAGCCTCGGCGGGCATATCGGTGACCGTGGTGGCGAAGGCTCCGACGGCGACAATTACTTCGCCAACTGCCGGCGCGAACATCCCAGTCGACCAGCTCGTGGTGTTTCGCGGTTCCGGGTTGGATCTACAAGACGGCCCTTTGCCCGATGCCGCGCTGACCTGGACGGTCAATGGCGTAAATGTGGGCACCGGGTCCTTATTCACCAAGAAGATCAACTCGCTGGGCGCAGCCACGATCATGTTGACGGTCAAGGACATCGCGGGCTTGGTCGGGACGGCGACGGTGTCGATCAAGATGGTTCCTGCGCTGGGCGTGCCTAGCGTCGTCATTACAGCCCCAGCGAATAAACAGTCGTTTGCCGGGAACGGAGAAATGATTTCCTTTACCGCGACTGGACAGGACTCTAATGGCCAATCCATTCCGAATACTAGCTTCCGCTGGACGGATGACGTGGATGGAGCTATGGGGACGGGAAGCACGATCAAGTTCGCCCTCACCGGCGGGCCGAACGTTGTCATCAACCACACGGTCACGGTGACAGTGACGGACTCCTCGGGGCACACAAAAACCGATCACGTGCTGGTCTTTGTGGGCACGGTTGGGCTACCCAGACGCCGCTGAATTCATGAAGAGCACGAACGGACATTTGGGATACGGCCTCAGTCACAGGGGCCGGACAACGGTTGAGAAACTCTAGCTTAATGGTCTGGATCGCGGCCGCGAGCCCCGGCGGTGCGTTGGCTGGAGCGTGTGAGGACGGCACCGTCAAGTTTTGGGACACGCGCAGCCCAGCCCGTTTGGGGGGCGCGGCGAAATGATCCGCCAAGTAATACCGTCACCGGGACACTAATTAGTAAATGTGCATTACGCAATGTTCTGGTTTGCGAGATGCCTCGTATAATAATCAGGATGAACACTTTTACGAAAATTGCATTATTTACTTTTAGTCTTGTAGCGGTCATGTCGGTGGAAGCCGGGGTGATCCACAGGCAAGCCGCTCCGAGCGGACCGGTCAACGCGTACTCCACGGACGTGACGCTCTCGACCGATCCGAGTTATCCGGGCTCGCAGGTTCCTCGCACCAATACCGACATCCAGATCCCCGTGACACCGCCGCAGGGCTGGGATTCGGCCAAATTCACGGTTGTCGGAGCCTTCGAGTCTCCGATGGAGGGCGCGGATTCGATGGGAGCATTCGTTCGGGTCGAGCCCGCCTACGTGAATGGGCAGTTCATACTCAATGCGCGGGCCGCAGGTGCCACTCCCGGCCATAGCCGATTCCGCCTTGTCTACCTGTACACAGTGAATCGTTAACTGAGCTGCCGTTCGAGTTTATGAGAAACGACGGATCGTTCTGTCGCACCGGTCCCGAACGAAGTCGGCGATCGGCTTGGCGTTCGGGACGAGGTCGACTACCTCGTCCAGGCGGCCAACGATGGCGTGCGCCAGATCCGGCACGCGGCGCCTGACTTGTGGTTTTGAGTACCCGGCTTCGTCAGCCAGACGCTCGAAGTGTCGCGGCAGCACCTTGGCGAACAGGTATTCGCCGCCAAGCTTCATCGCCATCTTCTTGCTCAGGTCCGGGTAGTACTCGGTCGACAGCAAGTCGTAGAACGGCGCCAGTTGCGTTCGTGGCTCGAGGTGAGGCGCAGTTTCGTACAGCAGCGAGAAGTTCTTGCCGTGGGCGTCGTTGTTGCCAATCAAGAAGTTGAAAATCGCGGCGTCGAGCAAGGCTGGGAGGTCGAGTACCGGCGCCGAAGACACACTTCGAATGAGGTTG
>DATGIR010000038.1:0-12904 GCA_035295605.1 Fimbriimonadaceae bacterium
CGCCCGGCGCCAAAATCGTTCTCGTCGAGGCGGCAACGAGCGACTGGGACCCGATGCTCGCGGCGGTCGACAAGGCCGTCGCTCTGGGGGCCAGCCAGGTCGCAATGAGCTGGATCGGCAGCGAATTCATCGGTGAGGCCGCGTACGATTTCCACTTCAAGGCCCCGGGCGTCACGTTCTTCGCCGCCTCGGGCGACATCGGCGGGACGGTCGGCTATCCGTCGACCTCGCCGTTCGTGTTCTCTTGCGGTGCTACCAGCCTGTTTCTCGACTCGAGCGGCAATTACGCGAGCGAAACCGCGTCCAGCATCGGCGGTGGCGGCCCGAGCACGATTGAACCATTGCCGGGCTTTCAACAGTTGGTGACCGCTTACGACGCCTCGGGGAACCGGATTCACCTGCTCCGACGCGGTACGCCGGACATGGCCGCCGTCGGAGATCCAGGGACGGGCGTGTCGCTCTACGACAGCTTCAACGGCGGCGGCTGGACCAACGTGGGAGGCACGAGCGTCTCAACCCCCATTCTCGCCGGCCTCATGAATGCCGGGAACAGTCCCCACCACCTGCTCGAGTTCTATTTCATCTATCGCAACGGCGCCAAGTTCCACGACATCTCGACGGGAAGCAACGGCTACGCGGCCGGCCCGGGATACGACTTTTGCACCGGAATGGGAACGCCGATATCGATGAGCGCCTTCTAGCCCAAACTTCTTGCTCGCCTACTATTGGCTAAATCCGGGCGGATTGGTTAGAATAGCCAACCAAGTGATCACCTGCCCGAACTGTAAGGCAAGCCTGCCCGACTGGTCCAAGTCGTGTCAGTTCTGCCAGGCCGATACCAGCCAGGTGATCCGCCCGAAGCAGGACAATTCGGACCCGCAGGCGTTCGAGACCCCCACTTGGACGCTCAGCGCCTACTACGCCGTCTCGACGTTGCTACTGATCAGCGGCCTCGTGGGCATCGGCACAACCCTGGCCGGCTCTCAGAAGGATGGGCTGGGCTTGTTCGACATCATCTCCCTTGTGTTCGACGGGGTTGGCGCGCTGGTCGGCATCGGACTGCTCTTGCGCCTCGAGATCGTTCGCGGAATCACCAACATCATCTGTTTCTTCGGGATCCTGAGCGGGTTGCGGTTCATCCTCTTTGGACTCGGTGCCACGTTCATCAGTTCGTGGGGGCTCCTCGTCGTCATCTACGGGATCCTCAAGGTCTGCGTGTACGGCTTCATGATCTACTTGATCGGAGAGACGGACCGCTACACGTGGCGCTAACCCTGACTCCCCCGGGGTAACTTCTACGGGGCCACAGGCCCGCAATCAGAGGAGAGACCCATGCCCATTTCCGTCGGGGCGAAAGCGCCCAACTTCACCCTCAAGCAAAAGACCGCCGACGGGCTCAAGGACGTGACCCTGAGCGACCACGCGGGGAACGAGCCGGTCGTTCTGGTCTTCTTCCCGTCGGTCTACACCGGCGTTTGCACGGACGAGATGTGCGACAAGGGCGGCGGCCTCGCGGCTGCTATGGGCCTCGGTGCGGCGGTGTACGGGATTTCCACCGACAGCCCGTTCGCCCAAGAGGCTTGGGCGAAGGCGAACGGCATCACCATTCCCCTCCTCAGCGACTATGACCACTCGGTGGTCCGCACCTACGACGTGGAGTGGCCGAGCTTCGTCGGCATCGGCCCCAGCGCGGCCCGCGCCGCGGTCGTGATCGGGCGGGATGGCACCGTCAAGTACTCGGAGCAAACGCCCACCCTGGGCGAGTTGCCCGACTTCGAAAAAATCAAGGCGGCGTTGGCAGGCGCCTGATCAGGAGCACCAAACACATCGATGAAAATCGGCATCTTCACCGCCCTCTTCGGCGATAAGTCGCTCACGGACACGCTCGACCTCGTCAAGGCGGAGGGCCTCGAAGCCGTCGAGTTCGGCTCCGGGGCCTACCCCGGCAACGCCCACATCGATGCCGAAAAGCTCCTGGAGAGCAAGGCGGCCCGAGACCAGCTTCTCAAAGCAGTCGAGTCGCGCGGCCTGATGATCTCCGCGATCTCGGTCCACGGCAACCCGATCCACCCGGTCAAGGCTATCGCGAAGGCTCACCACGAGGCCTTCGTGCGCGGCGTTGAGCTGGCGGCGGCCCTCGGGGTTCCGACGGTTAACGGCTTCAGCGGCTGCCCCGGAGACCACGCCGGCGCCATCAACCCCAACTGGGTCACGTGCGCTTGGCCGGACGAATACCGTGACGTCCTCGAGTGGCAGTGGAAGGAGGTCGTAATTCCCTACTGGAAGGAGCAGCACAAGCACCTCGAGAAGCACAAGATCAACTTTGCGATCGAGATGCACCCGGGCTTCGTGTGCTACTCCAACGACACCCTTCTCAAGCTGCGCGATGCGGTAGGGCACCGAATCGGCGCGAACTTCGACCCCTCCCACCTCTGGTGGCAGGGAATCGACCCGATCATGGCGGTTCGCGAGCTCGGCCAGGCCGGCGCCCTATTCCACGTCCACGCCAAGGACACCCGAATCGACGCCTACAACAGCTCGCGAAACGGCAACCTCGATACCAAGTCGTACGGCGACATCCTCAATCGCTCGTGGGTCTTCCGCTCGGTCGGCTACGGCCACACGCTGGGCTGGTGGAAGGATTTCTGCTCGAACTTGCGCATGGTCGGCTACGATTACGTGCTCAGCATCGAGCACGAGGACGGCCTGATGTCCTCGATGGAGGGACTCCGCAAGGCGCTCTCCGTGCTCAAGGAGTCCGTGATTTTCGAGAGTGCCGGCCCGATGTTCTGGGCTCGAGACTAGCACCCTGGAACCCTAACGACATGTCGACCCGGCTGAGCAAGCGCGAAGTGCAGCTTGGTCCGACCTGTCTGAACTGCTCGGCCGGAATCGAAACACACTTCTGCCCGCACTGCGGGCAGCGGAACACCCCTCCCGACCTCTCGCTTAAGGCGGTTCTGCGTGAGTTTTTCGTCGAGATCTTCTATTACGACTCGAAGCTCTGGCGGACCCTCCGTACGCTCCTGGTTCACCCAGGTCGCCTTTCCAACGAGTGGGTTCAGGGGCGGCGAACCCGGTTCCTTTCGCCCGTACGGCTTTACTTGACGGTCACGTTTCTGTTCTTTCTCCTCGCCGCATGGCGGAGCCCTACGGGCATCCACTTTCAGACGAACATGTCGGAAAAGGACAAGGAGCAGATGATCAAGCAGATCTCGAACTCGCGGATGTCCGAGATGGCCCGCCAGGCGACCCTGTCGGCCGAGCCCGAGCTTCACCTGAGTGCGGATCAGAAGGTCCGGCTGGAGGCCGCGCTGGACAAGGCCGTGGCCAGCGGGGTGGCGGCGCAGCAACAGTCGGGCCCGAACGACAGCCTCGATCAGGGCCTTAGTTCACTGGCCCGGAAGAACAGCTGGATGGGGCGTCAGCTCGCCAAGCTGGAATCTGCCGCCGTCCAAGACCGCACGCAAATCGCGGCTCGTTACTTCGAACAGATTCCGAAGGCGCTCTTCGTGATCCTGCCGCTTTGCGCGTTGGTTCTCAAGCTCTTGTACGCCTTCCAACGGCGGACCTACGTGGAGCACCTCGTCTTCCTGCTCCACTTTCACTCGTTCATGTTCTTGGTCCTCGTTCCCGGGGTCGTGTTTTCCAACGATTGGATGTCGGCGTATACCGGGCTCACGCTCCTCATCTGGATTCCGGCCTACGCGTTCATTGCCATGCTGCGGTTCTATCGCCAAGCCTGGTGGCTGACGTTGCTCAAGTCGTGGTTCCTGGGCGCCGCCTACACCTTCCTGGCGATGGTAGGAGCGCTCTTGGCCCTGGTTTTGCTCGTGACAGCGCTACCGGATGCACCTACGCAGAGCCCGCAAAAGAAGCCCTCCGGCATCGTCGCGCCAACCATTCCCGGTTCGGCTCCGCCAAAGGTGCCATCAGGCTAGGGCCGGTATACTTCAGGCTTACGGGTTAACCACCTCTACGCCACAGGAGGCGTCGCTACTTGCAGTCTCGAAGCTACTATTTCCTTCTCGTCGTGCTTGGCCTTGGCCTGCTTTCCGGGTTCCTCTACATCAAGACCCAGCCCAAGTACGGCTTGGACGTCAAGGGCGGCGTCCGGCTGACGTATCTCGTTAAGCCGACCCCGCGTTCCGACGGGAAGACCCCGGCCATGGAGGACGTGCTGGCGAAGGTTTCGCTCATTCTCCAGAACCGTATCTCCTCGGTTACCGGCGTCGCCGAGGGCAACGTCGTGGTCAAGGGGCTGGACCAGGTCATCGTCGAGATACCGGGCTATGGCGACAGCGAGAAGGCACGCGAGCAGATTGGGACGAGCGCGAGCCTGAGAGGCTATTGGGCCAAGAACGTGACAACCGAGAAGCTCACCCGCCACTACGCGGTGGGATCGACTTCGGACACCGACGCGGCCGGCAATCCGAGCGTCTCCTTCACCACCACCGTCGGCAGCCATGAGATCAAGCCGAATGATCCCGAGTACCAGAAGGTCATCGACGGCTGGGGCGACCCCATTTTTTCCGGTTCCGACCTCTCCGAGGCGAAGTCCAATCCCGCCGGGGACGGTACCTATATTCCGGAGATCAACCTCACGCCCGAGGCGGGCGACCGGCTCCATAAATGGAGCTCCGAGCACCGAGACCGCGGCGAAATGCTCGCCTTCGTTCTCGACAAGACTTGCATCCAAATAGCACCGGTTAAGAACGGGCAGGTTATCGGCCGAACCTTCGTGATCGACCACGGAAGCTCCGGCTTTCCGCCCGCCTATGTGAGCAGCCTGACGGGCCTCCTCAATGCGGGCGCGCTTCCGGCCGACCTCAACCTCCTCAGCAGCGAGAAGATCGACCCGACGATTGGCCAGAACGCGCTGAACAAGATGATCTTCGCGGGCACGATCGCGTTTGCGGTGATCAGCCTCTTCCTCATCATCTACTACGGGCTCCCCGGCGTGGTGGCGTTCGTAGCGCTGATGCTCTACGTCCTCTTCACCCTCACGACGCTCAAGCTGATGGGGGCAACGTTCTCCCTTGCCGCCATCGCCGGTTTCGTCCTCTCGGTCGGCATGGCCGTGGATGCGAACATCCTGGTCTTCGAACGCTTCAAGGAGGAGATCAAGAAGGGCAAACCGTTGCACAACGCCCTCGATTTGGGCTTCAGGCGTGCGCTTCCGGCTATCGTCGACTCGAACGCCTGCTCGATTCTCACGTCAGCCGTACTTGCCACCATCGGCAGCGGCCCGGTCCGCGGCTTCGCGACCACCCTCATCATCGGCGTCGCCATTTCGCTTTTCACCGCGGTCACGGTGACCCGGTCGCTCCTCTTCTTCTGCACCGACACGTTCGCGGGGGACAAGCCGAGCTGGTACGGTCTCAACCGCAACTGGTTCGGCGAGCACCTCGAGAGCGAGGCGAACACCAGCCCGCTGCAGATCGTGAACAACACCCGTAAGTGGTTTGCGATCACCGGCGTGGTCCTCGCGGCCGGCATCGCCTGCATGTTCGCGGGCGGCCTCAAGAGCGGCGTGGACTTCACCGGCGGCTACGAGGCGGTCTACGCGCGTACCACGGACTTCCCGAACAGCCACGCGATCACCGCGAACCTCGCCAAGAATGGGATCCGCGGGGCCAACGTGAAGTTCGGAACCGGCGAAAAGGGGATGCAGCTTGCCTACATCACCGTTCCCGGCGCCCAGATGAAGGGCGAGACCGATCCCGAAAAGATCACCTTCCTCGACCAGGCAGCCGGTTTGGCGGCGGACGCTCAGCCGTTGAGCCACACCAACGTCGGCCCCATCATTCAGAAGGAGACGACCTCGAACGCCATCTATGGCGTCGTGTTCAGCTTCGCGCTGATCATCATCTACCTCGGCTTCCGCTTCGGCCTCGCGCTGGGGAGCTTCACCAACGGCCTGCGGTTCGGCGTCTCCGCGATCCTGGCCGGCGCCAAGGATATCGTCGTGATCTTCGGCGTCGCCGCTGCGTGCGGCCTGCTGATGGGCTGGGAGCTCAGCGCGCTCTTTATCACCGCGATGCTCACCGTCATCGGCTTCTCGGTCCACGACAAGATCGTCATCTTTGACCGAGTCCGCGAGAACCTCCGCCACCCGCTCACCGGCGAGACGTTCGAGAATTTGATGAACCGATCGGTCACGCAGTCGTTCGCCCGGTCGATCAACACCGCCGCCGCGGTGGTGGCCATGCTGCTGATCCTCATTCTTTTCGGTACCACCACACCGGAGCTCAGCTTCTTCTGCGTCACGATGCTCGCGGGCATCGCCTGGGGCACCTACTCCTCGATCTACACCGCCGCCCCGGTGCTGAACCTATGGGAGAACTGGATCAAGAAGAACAAGGGCGACTCGCACACCCTGTTGGCGACGTCGCTCGCCGAGCTCGCCAAGAACCGCGTGTTCCGCGCGGGCGTCGTCGCCCCGACCCCGGCCGCGGCCACTCCCGCCGCCGAGGGCGCCCAGCGGACGTACGGGCAGGTGCGTCGCCGGGCGAGCGCGGTTCAGCGCAGCCACCAAGAGCTCGACGACTGACGGGCTTCGCGAGCCAGATGATTTACCCTCCCGACAGGTGCCGCTGAAACGTTTCAGCTAGCCGCCAAAAAGTCGCAGGGCTTCCGGGCCGCCTGACACCAACCCAACGTGGGTGAACGCGGAGACCGCCGCGTTCAGGTTCCGCTCGTACTCGGCGCGTTGCTTGGGGTCCATCGGTCTGCCGCCGTCGCCGAACACGGTCCCGCTGAATCGCTTCGCGTACTGCTCGGCGATGTGCAGAATCGCCCGCAGCGAAACGAGGGGATTGACCGCCAGCGGCGCCGAAAAACCGATTGTCAGGCCGTGGTGCTCGCGGCAGGCGCGAACTCCGCCCAAAGTGTACTGCTGGGGCTCCTCCAGGGGAACAATCGTGGCTTGAGCCGGATCGCCCCAGACGAACTCGCCCTGTCCGTTCAAGCTTAGCCCGAGCTCGATCGCCGTTCGCCAGATCGGCTCTTCCGGCACGGGGGTCGCGAACTCCACGTTCACGCTTACGCCGATGTCCAGCCGCTCGGCGACCTCGCGCACTGCCCGCACGGCGGCATCCACGTCGTTGGGCGGGGGGATCGTGAGCGCGCGGCGGTTCACGCCGGCCGCGAAGCGCTCGGCGGTGCCGGCGAGGGTGATGGCCGAGCGGCTCGTCAGGTGCCCCTCGCCGCTAAGATACGGCCAGGTCATAACCAGCGAATCGTACGAGCCGTCCACGGCCGCGGTCAGCGGTTGCCAGGCCGTGTCCTTGGGCGCCATCACCCAGATCCTTGGCGCGCCCAGTGCGGCTTGCCAATCAGGCTTGAGCAGCGCGGCAACCGCCGAGGCGGGAATGCTGGCCGGCCCGACAACCTCGACGACGAACTCGACTTGATGGAGCGGGCCCGGCTGCTGCGGCACGCTCGGCGCGGCCGGAAGGGCCAGGCTCGGGTTGGGCGTGCCGAAGGGGGCGCTCACCAGCGCTCTCCGTATTCGAGCTCATGGATCAGCCCCGGGTTCATCCGCCAGTTCTCCTGCACGCGCACGTGGAGGCTCAGGAACACTTCCTTCCCCAGCAACTCCTCGATCTCCGCCCGCGCCGCCGAGCCGATGCGCTTGAGGAACGCGCCCTCGTGCCCGATTAGAATCGCGCGCTGGCTCGACTTGTCGACGATGATCGTCGCCGCGATCGAGAGCTTCCCGTTCGGCCGCTCCTCCCACGAGTCGACGCTCACCGCGGTGGCGTACGGTACCTCTTGACGCGTAGCTTGGATGATCTGCTCTCGCACGAACTCGGCCGCCATGAAGCGCGAGCTCTGGTCGGTGACCTCGTCTTCGGCGTAGAGCGGAGCCCGTTCGGGCAGCCGCTCGACAATTTGATTCACAAGTAAATTGACGTTGAAGCCCCGCGAAGCGGTTGTTAAAACGAAGTCGGACGGATGAAAAAGTGAAGAGTACGCTTCGACGAATCCGGTGACGTTTTCCGCTTTGAGGTGGTCCATCTTGTTGATGCAAAGAAGTAGCGGAACGCTGGCATCGGCGCTCTTCTCGAGAACCTGCGCCACCTCGCGGTCCTGATCTCCGGGGTGATGGCCGCCGTCGACCACCACGACGATCACGTCCACCCCGTGGAGTCCGGCCCGGGTCGCATCGACCATCGACTTGTCGAGCTGGGTTCGCGGAGTGTGTACGCCCGGCGTATCCACGAAGGCGATCTGGTACTCCGGGGTGGTGCAGATTCCGACGATCCGGCGGCGCGTCGTCTGCGGCTTGTTGCTGACGATCGACACTTTCTGACCCACGATGTGGTTCATCAGGGTGCTCTTGCCGACGTTCGGTTTGCCGACCAGGGCCACGAGCCCGGCGCGGAACACCTCTACTCCCGCTTCCGGAAGGTCACGCTCACCGGAAATTCGTCATCCGAGTCGGAGCCGGTGGCCGCCACGACCTCTTCCGAGCCGTGCCGGTCGCCCCCGCCCTGGCCTCGCCGCCGGCGTCGACGCCGGCCCGGCCGAGCCTCAGCGCCTTCGTCGGCAGCTTCGACGGGGGCATCCAAGGTCGGCGGACGCAGGAGCCACTCCTCGGCCGCCTCCTCGCTCAGGTCACCCTCCATCCACTCACCCAGCTTCATGATCGGAATGTCGAAGAAGGGGTGGTCGTCGAGGGTGTTCGGGTCTGCCTCCGGAAGTTCGCCGACGGTCAGCAGGTCGTCGATCGGGTGCCCCACCAGGCCTTCGAGCTCCGCTTGGGGGCCGATCAGGAAGTTTCGGGTCGAACCCTCGGCCGCATTGAAGCGGATGGAGTTCGCCTCGGTCGGCTCGTAGGTTCCGCCCTGAAGGTCGTAGGCCGACCAGTTAGGCGGCAAAGTCAGCGTGCGGGGTCCCGCCGAGGCGCAATGAACGGTCAGGAAGGGCGGGTTCACGTGAACCACGTCCTCGTGGAAGTCGTAGACGTGAGCGCCGGCAAGCTGCCCGAGCGCCCGGATCAACCCGGGCGAAACCGTCGGTTCGCCGAGGAAAACCGAGGTCCACTGGGATGAGGGATCGCCCTGGCCGAACTCTTTGATCACGAAGCTCGGCAGTCCGGTCTGGGTGTACTCGCCGAGTACGAGCGCGTCCTCGGGAATCGCGAAGTAGCTCGGTTCGAGTTTCGTCCCGCCGACGAGGCCCCGGTCGGGGAATGCCCCGCAGAGGGGGTGGCGGCGGTTCAGAACGGTCGTCCCGGACTTGCTGTGGAACGGCTGAGGCTTCAGCGCGATGCCGGTGACTTCCCGCGCCCGCTCCAAGCTCTCCCGCCCGCCGTCGAAGAGGCCGGCCGCGTAGAGCCAGAACAACACCTTGCCGTCCTGCTGCAGGCGGTTCTTGATCGCCGCCCGGAGCTCCGGCCGGATGTCCCACGCATTGAGGAAGAGGTACAGCTTCGCATCCGGGAACTTCTCACGGAACGAAAGGTCGCTCAGCAGGAAGAAGCCGGCGCTCAAACCCGAGCGCAGCACGCACTCCCGCACGTTCTGTACGAGGAAGGTGAATGCCTCCGTATCGACGAGGTAGGCGAGCGCTCGTTCGTCGATGAACACGGCGACGTCCGGATCCTTGAGCGGGCTGCCAAGCCGGCGCGCCATTCCTTGCGCCACCTTGCCGGCGCGGCTCCAAATCGCGGGAGTCTTGAGCCAGCCGTTGCCCCAAAGATCCATCCAGCAAACGCCGCCGCCGTGGGCGAGCGCCTCGCCGGCGCCGCGCCAGTGCACGCCTTCCAGCGCCTGCGGGGTCTTGATGATGGGGTTGAAGTCGTCTGGCTCGTGGTGGTCGGCGCCCAGCTTTGTCTTGAAGTCCTCTTCGCTGATGAAGAGCTTGCCGTTGAGCGATACGCTGTCCACCGGGCACGGGAACGCGGCGGAGCCTCCAGGCTCGCGGTTCCGGTAGCTGGGCGGGCCGCCGATGATATCGACTTCGCGCGTGCGTAGGAGCTTTCCAAGCGCCAGGTGTCCGCTCGCCGGGTGCGACCATTCGAACGTGTAGCCGTAGCTGGCGCCCACCAGGTAGTACCCCTCGCTCGTC
This sequence comes from Fimbriimonadaceae bacterium, assembly GCA_035295605.1. Classification (GTDB taxonomy): domain Bacteria; phylum Armatimonadota; class Fimbriimonadia; order Fimbriimonadales; family Fimbriimonadaceae; genus DAIDHV01. The sequence continues at coordinate 10,078 of DATGIR010000038.1, forward strand.
GCCTTTACCGTGTAGGCGAGCTCACCGATGCGTGCCGCGGTCGCGTCGCTGAGGAACAGGTGATAGTCGACGTATCGGCGCTGCTTCCGCGAGGCGCGAACAAAACGGTCGCCATCGTGGTGGGGTTCGTCGCTAAGCGGAATCGTGAGGTTGTCGAACGAGGCGCGCCCGTCGAACCAGGCCGCCCGGAGCATGACTTCGTCGTCCGAGTAGCGCGTCTCCGCCCACTCGCGAAACTTCTTGAGCGCCCCGTTTGAGGTGTCGTAGCCCCGACCTTCCGGTACAAACCACTCCGCCCGATCCAGGTGCAGGCCCATGACGTGTTCGCTGCCCTGGGCGAGCCGCATTTTCCGGACGAACAGCTCGAGGCACTTGTTGGCGACGCCCCAAAAGGCGTCATCGCAGATGCTCGGATCGGCCAGCATCCCGTCCGACGTGTTGTAGGCCGCATCCGGGAATGTCGCCTGCCAGTTGCGGGGCGGAACGAACAGGACGCGGAAGAAGACCTGGGCGTCGGGATCGGTCCGAATCGACTGCCCGAGGAGGTAGGCGGCGAAGTTCGCGCTCGCATCGACCGTCGCCTCGTCCACTTCCAGCTCGATCAAGTGGCAGTGAAGGTGGATGCCGGCTTCGCCCGCCATGCGCATCTCTTCTTCGACCGTCGCCGCGCGGCGCTCGTCGCTCGAGTTGCCGAAGAAGAAGATCGGCGGGTAGGCCCGGTGATTCTTGACGATGGTCGGAATCCCGTTCAGAACCGCCACCCGGGGCGCATCGTCGGGAACGGGGACAGCGGGCCGGACCGGCGGTTCCCGACGCTTGCGGACGGGCCGCTCGGGCACCACCGGTTCCTCCGGCTTTCCTGCTCCGGTCGACCTGAACGTCACCGAGAGGCCGAGGTCGTCCCCAAACTCTTCGAGGGCATCCGGTTCGGTGGCTTCGCCGTCGAGTACCGGCTCGGCGGCGCCTCCGCGCCGTCGGCCGCGGCGTCGCGAGCGTCGGCCGCCTTCGGTGGGCGCCCCTTCTGAAGGCTCCGGTCTCAGCGACCGTTGCAACGGGCGCCACTCGAGAACGACAAAGCTGCCGTCCTCGTCGACGATGGCGGGGAACTCCGGCTTGGGTGCCTCAGTTGCCTTCTTCCGGCTCCGCGCGGGCTTCTTCTCCGGTTCGGGTTCCGGTTCGGGCGCCGTCTCCTCGATCAATACGGGCTGCTCCGCCTTGGCACGGCGCCGGGCCGGTTTAGGCGCGACGAGAGCCTGGGCGGCGCTCACCGCCGATTCGGCGAGAGCCTTTAGTGAGCGGCGGGGCTTCTTTGGTTCAGCGGCGGTTGTATCCGGTTTGGACTCAACGGCGGGAAGCTCGGGTTCGATGTGCGGTTCGGTTTTCTTTCGGGCCATCGGTGTGAAAAAAGTCGTAAGGTTCGGGCGGCTGGGCGCAAGGATGCTGGCGCTCCCGTCGCGAAGGGGGACGAAAAAACTGGCGTGCCTGTCTCTGGGGAAGCGTGCCGGCTTCCGAAATAAGAGACGAGTGAGCCTTCGAGAGTAGGTCCGCGACGCGTGTCCTGTCTCCAGTTCTCGAAGGGTCGCATTGACGCTTACTAGTATGGCTGATCGCGTCCAGGGAGCCGCCCGACAAAATCCCCGCTAAATTTGCGGGCTTGGCCAGCCAATAACTAAAGCGACACCGAAGGGAACATGGCTACGGTACAGCTCAATCAAGCCGCGATACTCAATGCAGTCGCGGGGCAGTCGCCTAAGACAGGCGCTTCGGGATTCCCCGACGCGCTGCAGTCGATGATGGGGCGCACGGACATCCCCGATCCAGGGGGTGGGCCACCACTGCTTCCTTCGGAGGGAGGAGCTTCGATCCTAGGGCCGAATGCCCAATCGAATCAGCCGGACTTCCCCCCGATCCTCGCAGTCGCCGAGAGCCCGCTTCCGACCGCATTGGTCAAGGCCCCGGGCGACGGCAACGGGAAGAACTCCAAGACCGATCCGGTCAACGCCGCGCTTCTGCTTGCCGCCGGCGCTGCCGTCGCGGTAGTGCCGTTGACCGATACCGCTCCCGCGGCCCCGGTCATCGATCCGTCGCAGGCCGCGACGCCGGCACCAGTTACCGCGCCGGCAGCTACGCCCGTTTCCGCGCCGACCCCGACGCCTATTTCTGTACAGACCCTGCCTGAGCCGGTGGTCGAGCTTCCTGTCGCCCTGGCGCCGCGGAGCGGGGGATCAGGTCAGGGGAATCAGGGGAGTCAGGGAAGTCAGGCGAGTCAGGGAAGTCAGGCGAGTCAGGCGAGTCAGGGGAGTCAGGTGGGTCAGGGAAGTCAGGCGAGTCAGGTTGTTCAGGGGAGTCAGGGAAGTCAGGCAAGTCAGGAGAGTCAGGCAGGTCAGGACCGTCAGGTTGGTCAGGCGACCGTCACATCTGTCGCGCCTCCCCCGCCGCCCGAGGTTCGCAACGCCACCGTCTCGGAGGTCGCGGCCAAGGCCGCCGACTCCGCACCGACCGTCAACGCCGTCGCCTCCGCTCCCGGTGCCACGGATGCTCAGGGCCAGGACGCCTTCGGGGCGCCGAGCCAAGAGCACAGCCAGGGGCAGCCGGCCCCGGCAACCCCGGATCCCACACCGACCGTAGCCGCGCAGGGCCCCGCGATCACGACGCCTGCCACCGCCACGGTTCAATCGTCGGATTCCCGCCTTACCGATCCCCAGCGGCTCGACGTTATCCGTCAGGTCGCCGACAGGATGGAGCTGATGGCCGCCGCCCGGCCCCAGCAGGGCGTGACCGTTCACCTCCAGCCGCACGGCCTTGGCGACGTCACCGTCACCGTGAC
>DATGIR010000039.1:0-4811 GCA_035295605.1 Fimbriimonadaceae bacterium
GACGCCCTCCTCCCCCGCCGCATCGCGGCGGGTACTCCCCCCAAAGGGGGGAGAGACGCGACGTGAGGGCTTTCATCCATCCAATATAACTATGCATCCGAAATAGATGTATAATTGCCTCGGAGGGAATCATGGCATTCAAAGGTGATCTCGAAGCGCTGATTCTCGGCGTTCTCAACGGAACCACGCTGCACGGATACGAAATCGCCAAGCGGATACGCGAAAGCGGTGGCGATACGTTGGCGGTCGGCGAGGGAAGGCTCTATCCGGCGCTGCACAAGCTGGAAGCCGAGGGAAAGGTCGCGGGGAAGTGGGAACCGCGCGAGGGGAAGCCGCCAAGGCGGATTTACGAGCTCACGGAGGGCGGCCACCGCGAACTCGAAGAGCAGCGAACGGCATGGAAGTCCTTCGCGTCGGGCGTCGGCTCCATTCTTCTTGCGGGGGCGCCGGAGGTGACGCGTGGCTAGCTATATCGATTGGTTCCTGGTTGAATTGGACCGGCGGCTCGAAGGCCGAATCGGGCGCGAGCACCGGTTCCGGGTGCTCTCCGAAGCCGAAGACCATCTGCGCAGCAAGGCTGATGAGCTCGCTGCCGTCGGGATGAGTCCTGACGCCGTGGAGCGCACCGCCGTAGCCAGCTTCGGGCAGCCCGAGATGGTTGCTTTCGAGGTCAGCGAAGCCACCCATTCCGCCAAACGCGCGGCGCTCGGGCGCTGGATCGTGCTGTTCACTGCCGCGGCTGCCTCGTGCGGTCTCGTCGCTCTCCTGCTATGGGGCGGCTGGTCGGGCGCGATCGCCAAGTGCGCCGGCATTCTCTTCGCGGCGCTGCTTCCACTTATCGTCGGGACAGCGATCGGGCGTCGAGCCCACCCGTTGGCGCTGGCGGCGCTCGGCGTCCCGTTCGTGCTGGTCACCGCGGTGCTGATGCCGATCACTCACGTGCTCGTGTTTGACGCGCCGGTCGCAAAGAGCCAGCTCGGATTTGTCCGCGAGATGCGACAGGACGACCTCGAAACCAACCTTCAATTGCGGAGCGCGTTGCAGCAAGGCATGGACTATTACGCGAGCCTTCGGGCGCATCGGACGCCTGTCGGGACCCCGCCCCAAACCCCCACCGGACAATTCATCGTAATCCCGCCGGCCGAGTATTCGACGCCGCTCGGTCTTGCCGACCTCGGGTTGTCCGCCGCCGGACACCTTTCTGGGCACGGCCACTCCTTCCACTTCGGCCCGTCGAGCGTTGTGACAGTGGATCAGCCTCGGGATGCGGTGATGAGCTGGGTCATGAGCGGTCCCGGCCAACTCAAGAGGCTCGATTCGTTCATCGCGGTCGATCAGCGCATGCTTGCGGACTTGGACGGGCCTTCGCTCAATTCGGCGCGATCGGTATCGGTCCTCGCCGGCTGGGGCTCGTTCATGGCGGCAGGATTCGTCGCCGGCATCGTCGTCATCCAGGCTGTCTTGGCGCTGCTGTGCTACCGGATTCGGCGAGCCGAGTTCTCACTTCCGCGGAGCGTGCGGGCCTAGAGCGCGCGGCGGTATTCGATCGCGCTCAGGAGGGTGGCGGAGTCGGCATAGTCGAGTTCGCCACCCACCGGCATGCCGTGGGCCAAGCGGGTGACGGAGATCTCTAGCGGCTTGAGGAGCTTAGCCAGATAGAGCGCGGTCGCGTCGCCCTCGATCGTCGGGTTGGTTGCCACGATCACCTCATGGACGCCCTCGCCGATTCGCGCCAAAAGCTCCTTCACGCGGAGCTGCTCAGGCCCGACCCCGTCCATCGGTGAAAGCAGCCCGTGGAGCACGTGGTAGAGCCCCTTGTACCCGTTCACCCGCTCGATCGCGGCAACGTCGCGCGGCTCGGCGACGACGCAGATGAGGCTCTGGTCTCGGCGGCCGTCGGTGCAGATCTCGCACAGCTCGCCCTCGGTGATGTTCTGGCACCGGGCGCAGAAGCGAAGCCGGGCTTTGGCCTCGCGGATCGCGTCGGCCAGCCGGTTCGCCTCGGCGTCGGTGACCCGCAGGAGGTGGTACGCCAGCCGCTGAGCCGACTTCGGCCCCACGCCCGGAAGGCGCTCCAACTCGGCGATGAGCTCGGCAAGGGGCCGTGAAAACAGCAAGCGCTAGAGTCCGGGGATATCCGGAACGTTCGGCAGAATCTCTTGGACGCGGGCGGCGCGCATGGCGGTCGCCTGGTTGAACCCATCCTTCATCGCGCTCACGACAAGATCTTCCAGCGCCTCGACGTCCTCGGGATCGACGATGCTTTTGTCGATCGTCAGCTTCAGAATCTCTCCGGTTCCGTTGAAGGTCGCCTTGACCAACCCCTTGTCAACCGTGATGCGCTCGCCGGCAAGCTCGGTTTCCAGCGTCTGGGCGCGCTGCATGGCGCCTTGCATCTGCTGCATCATGTTGCCCATGTTGTGGCCGCCGAAGTTCTTGGGAAGTTTCATACTTTGAATCTAGGAACGGAAGACGGCCACGACCTTGTCGTGTAGCGCTTGTCCTTCTGCGGGCAATTCTACCGCTTGGTTCAATTGGTCGGGGCTAGGCGGTTTTTTTTTACCGGCGCGAAGCTCTAGCCGGTGCTCTTTGCCCGTCGCCGCGTTCAGTTGGGCGTTGACGTAGCCGATGCGCTGGGGCTTCTCGTTGAACCAATCGACGTGCATCTGGCCCTGAAGGCCGACGAGGACCCTGTCGCCTTTGATCGCCTCGACGACCGAGTCGTGGAGGCGCATCCGGGCGGCGATGTTCTCGGGCAGGGCTTGGATCATGGCGAGCCAGATGGCCTGCATGGCGGCGACTTCGTCGTCGACGTTTAGCCGTGTGGCACCGGCTTCATGTGTGGCACCGGCTTCAGCCGGTTGGGCTACTTGTGTGGCACCGGCTTCATGTGTGGCACCGGATTTAGCCGGTGGGGCTAGCTGTGTGGCACCGGCTTTAGCCGGTGGGGCTGGCTGTGTGGCACCGGCCTTGGCCGGCGCCGATTGGGCGACCACCGCCCGATGGGTCGTCAAGCTCGGATCGCGGGTCGCTTCGGCGATGAGCCGGCTCTCGAGCCAGAGCCCAGGCAGGGAGATGTCGCGGATGTCTTTGTACGCCTCGCCCGCCCACGCCCGAAGCGCCAGCAGCCGCTCGGGACCGAGCTTCGCAGCGGTTTCGTGCAAGCCGGCTTCCTGGGCGGCATCGTCGAGCTTGCCGATCTCGACGTCGTAGATCGACCGGGTGAGGTCGGCCAGCCGGTACATCATGCTGTCGAGCACCGCGCGCGGATCGCGTCCCGATCGGAAGACCGTCTCCAGCACCCGAAGAATCGTCGGAACATCGCGGCCGGCGGTGGCGAGGAGCAGCGAATCGATCAGTTCGTCCGACACTAGCCCAAGCTGTTGCTGAACCTGAAGCAACGTCACGGGGCCGTCCGACGTGAGCGCGACCTGTTCGAAGAGGCTCAGGGCGTCCCGAAAGCCCCCATCGGCCATGCGGGCGATGGCGGTGAGGGCGGCAGCCTCCGCCTCGATTCCCTCCGCCGACGCCACGAACCTAAGCCTATCGACCAGATCGGCGAGCGAGCCGCGGTGAAACTCGAACTTCTGGCACCGCGAGCGGATCGTGGCCGGGACCTTCGAATACTCGGTGGTGGCGAGGATGAAGACGACGTGGGGCGGCGGCTCCTCGATTGTCTTGAGGAGCGCATCGAACGCCTTGGCGGAGAGGTCGTGGACCTCGTCGATGATGAAGATCTTATAGGGACACATCATCGGCTTGTATTCGACCGCCTCGACGATGGCGGTCCGAATGTCGTCGACGCCGGATTCGCTGGCCGCGTCCATCTCCACCACGTCCACGCAGGCGCCGATCGCGATCGCTTTGCTGACCTCGGAGTCCGGATCGGGATCGGGGGTAGGGCCGCCCTCGCTGCAGAGGCACTTCGCAAGCAGGCGGGCGGTGGACGTTTTGCCGGTGCCGCGTGGGCCTGTGAAGAGGTACGCGTGAGCGATCCGGCCGGAAGCCAGGCCGTTTCGGAGGGTTCGCACCACATGCTCCTGACCGACCAGTTCGTCGAACGTCTGGCTTCGATACTTTCGGTAGAGCGCTAAGTGGGACACGTTTGAAAACGGGGGACGCCGGGAAGGATGCGTCGCACAGAGAATCGACTTACCGTTGCTGCCTTCCGGCCCTGGCGGAGTTCACCGACCTGCTGCCGCGCAGTTCCCGGCGGAGTCCTCATGTTAGCACTCCGCCAGGTTGCCGGCGTCCGCTCCGTAGGTTACTTCCCGCCGCGCAGGGTCGGAACCTTGATGATCTCGTCGCCGCTGCCCCCCGACTCGACCTGCTTGTAGTTCTTGGTCTGTACGCTCGGGGTTCTCACGGCCCACTCGCCTCGCCTGAGGAGCTGATCCTTGGTGAGGGTAAGTGTGGTGTACATCACACGCTGACCGGGCGACTTAATCGACAATGGGGCCAGATTCTTCTGGTCCTCGCCAGTCATCGGGAACGGCGTGTACGTGAACTCCCGGGCGGCTCGAACCTCGGTGTTGGAGAAGTTCGAGTCGAGCATGCCCTCGCCGTTCCAGCTGAACTTGTCCTGGATGTGGGGCGGCGCCATGCGAGGCGAGTAGTAGAACTCGATGATGTAGTTCTCGTGCGCACACGGGTACATCGTCGGATCCTTGCTCAGGTCCACGTCGTGGTTGAACCGTCGGTTCTTGACGTAGAGCTCGTCCTGCATGTACGTCTCGTTCTCGCTGGGCTCGAAGTTGACGCTCGTCGAACCGTCCCAGTCGAGCTCGGCCACCTTGGCGCCGGGGAAGTCG